>CAYJSY010000083.1:0-3620 GCA_964372925.1 Candidatus Woesearchaeota archaeon | reverse complement strand
TTAATAAATAAAGCGGATATCTTTCGCTTAAAAATAAACTCTTTTCTTTTTTCATAGATATAAAGAATAACAGTGTTTTAAATCCTTTTTGTTTTTATACAGAAAACAAAATGGTATTTTATTTTGAAAACTTTATGAGCAGATTTCGATAATTCATCCTCTTCTATAGAAAAAAATATTTTGTGTTTAATAGTTCTTTTTTTTATCCTAAGGCAAGACCTTATGGTATAAAGATTAAATCAAAACTCGCCCAACTTCATCTGCTTCTTTCCGTCTAACAAAACTCTAACATCTACATCAAAAACATCAAAAATATTTTCAACTGATGGAAGAATCTGGCTTTCTAAATAATAACTGATACTATAATTTCCTTTTTCATCAGGCATTTTAGCTCTCTCTCTTACTAAAGACCTTTTTTCTGTGCTTTCTGAAATATAATACTCTATCAGCATTCCAGTACTAACTGGCAAGCCTTTTTCTATCATTTTTCTGGCTATTGTAACATGCGGGTTTACTGACTTATACTCATTAATGGGTTTTTTTAACTGTGTTCTGATTGTTAATTCCTTCAAATCAATCTTTCTAGACTTTATTTTTTTTATAATTTCCTTTAAAAATTCCAGTGCTTTTTTTTCATTTCCGTTTTTTAATATTAATTCCAAAACTTTATTCTGGGTTTTTCTGGCTAAATCGCACCAATCTCTTCTAACTGTCTCAAAACCTCTTATTTTTATCTTGCCATTTTCATCAATTAAGGCATATTTTTTCTTTGCTCCTATCTCTCCGGTTCTTTTAGTTACCCAAATTCCTCTTTTATAAAAATTTTCTAAATCTAACTCCATTATTCCAGGCAGACCATCATTTATTTTTTTTAATAGCTCTAATATTTCTTTTTTTGATTTTTTTCCCTGTAAAAAAACAATAGAATCGGTATCGCTATAAATAACTTTAAAATTATTTTTTTCAATAAAGCTAATTGTCTCTTTTATCTCTTTTCTTGCAAGTGCAGCAGTCGCAGCAGCAGCCTCCAAACAATAATATCTTGCTCCAAAAAATCCCTGATAACCGTAAGCGGCATTTGTTAACAATTTAAATGCATTACTTCTTGCTCTTAAAATTGGATTCTGGTTTTTATTATACTCTTCTTTATATTTTTTTCTTTTTTCTATTATCTCTCTTAACATTTGCGGAAAAAATTCCGGTTTTTTAGAAAAATAAACTTTTCTGTCTATGCTTACTTCCAGTGCGTCTCTCTCTCTCTCTTCCAAAAGACTTGATTTTGATATGTTAAAACTTACTATAACACTTCCATACATACTTGTAAAATCAAAAAAAACTATATCCTCATACAACCCAGGAATTGGTTGCAATACATAAGCTCCCTCATATTTTTCTTCCTCTCTTCTCTTCCCAATCTCATCATGGCGTGGTTTTTTCTCAATTATTTCATTAAATTTTTCTGCATTATGTATAATGTAATTCTCAATTTGATTTGACATCGAATATCTTGAAACATCAAATAAAGGCTCCTGAATAATCCTAGTAAACTCAATCAAATCCGGCCATATTTTTTCAGCTAGCTTGTAGGTTAAACTAGAATCCTGTAAACAATACTCAAAATACTCTTTCCATCTACCCGCATCTATCTTAGAAGAATGAATATGCTTCCATTCAGTTTTTCTCTCTCCAACTAACTCGTTTGCAACTTCATCAAGAGAGAGAGTTTCTGATTGTAGGTATTGCGCATAAACTACTCTAATAAATCTAAAAAGATCTATATGAATTATACCATCTATTCTTGCAGTCAATAGTCTCCCTCTACTAAAAACTGGTTGGCTATCATCAACCCCCAAGCTTAATTTAATTTTATTTTTTTCTGCTCTAGCTCTTAAATAAGGCAAATCAAATCCATCGCTAAAATAGCCAGTTAAAATGTCTGGTTGATATTCTTTAACTGTCTCAACAAATCTACTAATCATCTCAGCTTCATTTTTTAAGATTTCAACATTCTGGGTGCTTTCGCCTTTCCAAGTTAAAACCCTCTTAAAATTTTTCCCAACTAAGCTAATCATTAAAATCTGTCCTCTGCCAATATCGAATTCGTCTGTTTCTATATCATAAGCTAAAATTCTGGGATCAAATAATTCTCTGTCTAATTCCTTAACACTTTCAACTTTCAGACAGATATCAACATCTAAATTATTCACTCCAAATTCGCTGGATAATAGCTCACCATCAATTTCATTCCATTTTAATGGCCTCATTTTTCTCTCTATTATATACTTTGTAACAAAATCTAAGTCATACTCTCTCTTTTTATCAACTTCCTTAAATTCTATTTGATCAGCAATTTCATGTGCGTCTTTGTGATTATTAACAAAAATCTTTATTGCCTTAACGCTTTTTCCTAAAAAATTTTTTTCATGAATCTCTGTTTTTATAATTTTTGTCTCTCTTAGCTTATTCTTAACCTTAATCTCACTAATTTTATCGCAAATTTCCCTGGCTTTGTTATCAGAAACTCCTTCCTTCAAGATAGCCCAAAAATAAGAATCTATTGTATCAATTAAGCATACTCTTTTACCATCTTCACTTCTTCCAATTATTTTTACAAAATTTCTTCCATTGTAATCAAAAGAATCATAATCTATTGGTATAAAATTAATCTTCATTCAATAAAAAAGATAAAGCATTATTTAAAAGTTGTTGATGTGTTAAATAAATGATAGATTAAACAACAGGATATAATTTATCGCTTTGCTAACTTCCACGTCGATAAATTACAAATTATATTATTAACTATTCTTTCAAGTAGAAGATAGGTCTTTTGTTGCACTTAAAATGAAAGTGTAGAAATCATTACTAGTCTTGTTAATATGAATGAATTTAAGTATCTTAGAGGCTATACTATTGATGGCTATAGAATTAAATTAAAATAACTATCAGAAAAACCCTCCTGTCTTACCACCAACTAAAGTTGGTTGTTTGTTGGGTTTTTGTAGTACATTTTCTTGTGATCCAAAATTGAAAACTGTATATACTACCTAATAAATTATCTACTCTTCAATTTATGGACATAATTAATTAGAAAGTCTAATTAACTACTTTTTTAATAATAGTCTTTTAATTCATGTTTATTTTAACAGATAACTAAATATTCATTCAATTAATACACAAATTGCAATCTTTAGAAATAGTTTTATCATGTTGCCTGTGAAATTTGCATAGACTTGAACAAGCTCTCAATTTAATGCATAATTTATAGATGTTCTCATTTGCATCTCCTTTTTCAACTATCTCTCCTGCAGTTTGCTCAAGGTGTTTTAATTCAGATTTTGAAAATTTTAACTCATTTCCTCTTTTAGATTTTAAATATTGAGAAACCGCGCTTTCTGTTATTTCTAAAACTTCAGAAACTCGTTTCTGGCTCATTCCAAAATCAGAAATAAAAATTTTAGCTAATGCTCTTCTTATGGCCGGAATTAGATACCATAATTCAATTTCTTGGGGCAGTGATTTCATATTCAAAAATCAGAAATTTTTTTCGTTTTACCTACGCCTAAAGGCGTAGGTTTGTTTGAAAGTTTCTGAGCCAGAAAAAAAGACGTTGCGAAGCAACG
>CAYJSY010000082.1:0-3624 GCA_964372925.1 Candidatus Woesearchaeota archaeon | reverse complement strand
TTGTATTAGTTTGATTTGAAGCTGGGTTTGTTATATTTATTGAAGGGAAGGTTGTGTCTACTGTTGCCGATATATTAAACGTAATTGATGATTGATTCTGATTTCCAAATGTATCATTAACATAAACAGTTAAATTATGTAGCCCATTACTCCATGTTATGTTTGTCAGATTAATTCCACAGGGAGTAGCTCTATTTACAGAATAAGTATCATTACTATACCAACACTGATCTAAATTATTGTCTGAAACAGTAAAGTTAATATCTAAACTAGTATCTGTTGTATTTGAATTGTTTACAGCAGGATTTGTTATATTTATTGTTGGAACTGTAGTCTCGTTAGCATATACTATTAAGTTTCTAACACTAGAATATAAGATTGGAGAGTAAAATGGGTCTGTTAGGTTTCCAGCATAAAAGCTAAAATTAAGAGTAATATTTGCTGAATTATTATTTATTGTAAAACTGTTATCTTCATCAAAAACCTGAGTTCCTGTTGAAAACCAGGGGCCGCCTGTTGAAGTTCCGTTATAAAAATAAACAGTTAAATTTACAACACTTCCTGAATAATTTTGAGAATCTCCTACAACTCTAACAGTGTCATAGCCAAGTGAAACATTTAAAACACTCTGGTTGTTAAAAGTTTGTGAGCCAGTTGCATTAAACCTTCTGCTCTGATTATTATAAATATCAAGAATTTGTGAACTACTTAAACTAACGTTCTGAAAAATCATCAAATCGTCTATCGAGCCATTAAAATACTCTCCTAAAGTGCTATTTGCGCCAATTGTTAAACTCACTGTTCCAAGATTCATACCATGTGGTGATGGGACAGAACATGTTTTTGCGGCATTATTATCTAGATAAAGATTAAAATCATTTGATGAAGAGTTGTCAAAAGTTAGCGCAGCAAAATGCCAGACATTACTTGTAACATTTAAACCAGAACAACTCTGCGCAGATATTGTAGAGGAAAGATTATTAGTTGAGTTTATAAATAAAAAATTGCTAGTAGGAGATCCTCCAGAAACCAGTATCTGTTTTGTTCCGTTAGCCATCCAGTTAAACCAGATAGTTACTGTAAAATTTGAAGTCTTACTAAAATTTAAACTATTATTTATTAAACTTGCACTAACATTAATAAAATCACCATCGCCATCAAAATCATAACCGGCCCCAATAATTCCTCCTGTGTAATTCCACCTGCCGCTTCCATTCAAAAAAACAGTTCCATTATTCTCCCATGTGGTATAATCGTGGGTTGTGTTTATACTTTCTACAGTATGATTTACATCAAATGGCATATAAAGAACCAGTCCGTAACCTGACTGAACATAAGGGGCTTCAGTATTTATATTTAGATGAGTAAAATTATTTTCAGCAGTTAGATTAGTTAAGATCATCTCTGCTCTTGTAATGTCTGTAATATTTATTGTTTGTAACGTAGGATCTAAATAAACAATATCTCCTACCTTGTAACTAGTTTCAGAAAAATCTTTTTCAATATAAACAACAAAGTTATTGTTATATTCTAAATCCCGAACACCTAAACTATCAACAACTTTTCCTGTAATTCTAGCAATAAAGCTGTTTGTAGGGTAATTTTCATTTTTATTGATTATTTCAGATTTTTTATTTTTTTCATTAATTTTCTTTTCTTCAATTTCCTCTTTTATAATTATATCTTCCGTTTGTTCAGTTATTTCCTGTCCAGATTCTTTTTTAACTTCTTCAATTAATTCTACTTTTTCCCCCTCTATCTCCTCTATCCTTTCTTCAACTGTTTTGTTTATTATTTCTTTTCTCTCTATTTCATTCTCACTCTCATTTAATTCTTCTCTTGCCAGTTCATTTTTTTCTACTATTAAATCTGCCCGACTAGCATTAAAATCTAGTAAAGGCCTTTCAAATCTAACGCTATATCCCTCCTCAACTAAATCCTGAAAACTTAACAAATTATTTCCAATTATTAAACTATTATCAGAAATAGTTATCTCTTTATCAGATGTAACATCAATTTTAGCTATAAATTTTAAATCCTTTAATCTGACTTTATAACCCCATTTATAATCCACCTTCTGTTTTTTTGCCTTTTCTTCATCAACATCTATCTCAAACTCATCATCATCTAACTCAATAACAGATTCCTTAGATATTTCACTAATTTTTTCATTCTCTAATCTCTCTATTTTCTCTATAACTTTTTCTTCATCTATATCATTTATTGTAAGTTGTTCTACACTCTGTTCAATTTGTTCTATATTTTGTCTATTAACATTCTGCTCCTCAACAGCTCTCCCTGTGATTCTAAACTTCTCAAAAAAAATTAATATGTTGGCTGTAATTCCTATTATTTCCTCATTTTTTTCAAATTCAATTTTTTGTTCACTTGTTTCCTCTTTTATTGTTTCCTCTTTTATGATAATATCATCAATTTTTTCAGTTATTTCCTGTCCAGATTCTTTTTTAACTTCTTCAATTAATTCTACTTCTTTTTCCCCCACACTCTCACTCTGATTTATAATTTCATTAATTATCTCACCAACCCCTCCTAATCCACTCTCATTTTCTCTTATAGTTCCTTCATTTTCTGTTTCTGATTCTTCTATTTCCCTATCTATCGATTCTTTTTTATTCTTATTTTTTATAATCTCACTTTTTTCAACTGCTTTTTCCTCAACCAACCTCTCCCCTGCATTCTCTACAAACTCGCTATAATTTAATAGATCAAAATATAGTCTCAATCCTCCATCAATACTAAAATCCATTCTCTCGTTTTTGTTTTCAGAGACAGGCCTATCCAAAACTCTAGGAGAGTCTCTAATTTCTAGATTAATTGGTTTGTCATAATAAATTTCCTGACTAACAAAACCAGTTATCCTAGAGCCTTTCAGCAGCTCTATATAAGAAAAACTGTTCTCACTAATAGTAATTTTAATATTATTATCAAAAACAACAAAAATAAATCCAGAGATAATTAAAAAAAATAAAAGCAAATATAACCCCTTTCCTGCTATTACTATTTTCAATAGTTTAAATTTTTCTATAAGTTTTTTTAGAGGATTGTTAGCTGTCTTATTTGTGGATTGTTCTACATATTTTTTTATCTCACTATAGTCTATACTAGAATGAGGTTGTTCTACCCTATTTTTCCCCAAATATTCCCTATATTCCTTCTCTCCGCCAATATATCTTTTTTTAACAGAATTGCCATCTCTATAGCTCTCATAATAATAAGGGCCAAAGGTCTTACCTCTTTTTTTTACATATTTTTTATAAACCATTCAGTAGAACAACCCTCTTTAATATCTCTTTTTATAAAAGATATAAATTAAAATGATTTAAATATCTTACTGAAAAACAAAATAGTTGTTCTACATTGAACTGCCTAAATATATGTCTTTCTACATTTATTATTTAGGGTTAGCTAAATTCCGCACTAAACTTTCTGTCAGTCTGCCTTCTAAAAATTAGACTACTTATTAATTGAGTTATCAAAAACTTCCTGTATTTTACCTACGCCTAAAACTTCAAAATGTAATTTTGAAGGAGCAGAAATTTCTGGGGGCGATGGTTTGTTTGAAAGTTTCTGAGCCAGGAAAAAAGACGTCGCCTTCATTGCGAC
>CAYJSY010000081.1:0-3682 GCA_964372925.1 Candidatus Woesearchaeota archaeon | reverse complement strand
TGAATATTTGTGTAAGGAGGACAGTTTAGTCCGAAAAACGGCTAATCACCTAAAAGAAATATATGAAATAAAGATTACCATTAATAAAACTCTAAAATGTCGTCGGTATTTAGAAATAATAATGAGCGGGTTTAATAAAAGTCAAAATCGGAATAGGCACAAATTTTAGATAAAGATGTTTAAGTGGCGATAAGGTTACAGTATCTAATCTGTATTAAATTTAAGAAACCTGGCTGTATTTAACTATCATCTACTTATTTTTTCTGTAAATCCAGTAGACAACTGCTATTATTACTATAATTACTAGTATTATTAGTACCCAGACTAAACCAGCAGTTTTTTCAACTTCTTGAGTTTCTTCTTCTGCTGGAGCCTCTCCGGGAACTGCTTCTTCCTCTTCAACAGGAGCTACTTCAGGGGTAAACTCTTCATGTATATATTTAATTAATAAATCAGCCTTTCCATTAACAATAGCATTTAACTTAACATAAACATCGTAAAAGTTATCTCCGCTAACCTCAACTTTCTTTTCCTCTCCAACATTTAATTCAAACTGAACAGGATGCTCGCTTGCAACCTCAATTACAGCAGAAGTTAGTGTTACATCTCTAACTCCTACATAGTGCACTTCATTATCTAATTTTACTCTAACTCTCTCTTTCTCTCCTACTTTTTGTGTTATAGTTTCTATCTCTTTAAAGTCCTTTGAAACTATATCAATATTCTTTTTATAGAATGTTTCAGCTTGAGACCCGCTACTACCTCCTCCGCCTCCCCCACCACCAGCAGTAGTTCCCAACTCAACAGTATAAGTAGTTGAAGCACTTGCTGTATTTCCAGCCATATCAGCAAAAGTGCAAGTTTCAGTGAAAGTTCCTGTATTTGATGTAGAGGGACTTGATGTAATACTTGTTGCACTTGAATTAACTCCAGAGGTAACGTCAGTAGGAGAGCATGTGCATGTTACCTTACTTCCCGCATTAACAGTTGTAGGAGTGCAGCTAACACTTGCTGTTGGCTTTGTATTATCAACTCTCATATTTGATATATTTGTAAAATTAACATTATTTAGAGTGTCATTTACAGCGATAGTTACATTATAAACCCCATCAGCAATATTAGCCGTATTTATGCTTACATTCCAGTAATGCCCAAGTCCTGAAAACTTAGTGACATTTGTCGCTCTATAGCTTGAATTATAATCAGAGCCATTGAAAAAGGAGATATTAACATAGTTAATCTCTGTACTAACATCATTACTTGAACTAAAATTACCATTGTCTTCTACAGATACATTTATTATAATTGTTCCAGAGACATTTGCAAAAGACCTGTTTAAACCGGCCCCGCTCACACCGCTTACGTTAACGGCATAGGGTTTTGTGGTATCGTTGACTATAATAGATAAGTTTGTTAAATTAGCAGTAGCTGTGTTATTAAAACGGAATAAAACCGTTATATTATATTTTCCAGGAGTTCCTATACTTGCATTAAACCATAAGAAAGTGTAGTTCTTTCCAGGATTGGATGCATTGCCATCGTCAAAAATAATTACATTGCTTGAATTTGTTCCGTTAAAAATCATTGTGTCACTAGTATTAGACCTAGTTATATTGTTCCATGCATGTTCAGTAGCAGTGACATTGCCAACACCAGAGCTACCATCAGCTACAAAAGTAACGTTCGCTGGAAAAGTAATATTTACATGAGTTAAATTTTCATTAACGCTTATTGAACTATGGTTAATGGTAAAATTGAAAACATAAGAAACATCTTCATTAAATGTAATGCCGCTAGTCGTATTACCGAGTGTACTGATAATGCTAATATTCAAAGAAACTTGAGAAGTAGCGTTATTATTAATGCCAATGCTAGGGGCGATGACAGAATAAATCATCAAAACTAAAAGTAAAGTCGATAAAATAATAAACATCAATAAATTAATTTTTGCTTCTTTGTCCATCTTCACTTCTTTTTATAAATTATTTATAACTTTTTGGTTTATAAATGTTTCTCTTGCTTTGGCTTAAATATTAAAATTAAATTTTTAGATATTTTTTTAATTTTTCCGAATATAATTAAAATTTGTAATTAAAATCTAGAACTGGTATCCTTAAATTATTTTCATTATAACTTTTCAACTAATTATTTTTTAATTATCAAAAAAACGATGTGCACCATGTCCTAAAGGACATGTTTTGATAGCACTCGTTTTTTGGATACAAAAAAAATACAGAAGAATTTTCTGCACAGAAAACGCAGTACATTTTCTTGTGATCCAAAATTGAAACAAGTAAATTTAAAGAAACCACATACTAAAGTATATGGTTTCAACTTATTGACATGAAAATAAATTCTATTAAGCCAGTTCAAGACGATAAAATAATTTTATAAATTATAGTCAGGAATGCTAATATTTTCCCATTTACGCAAAATAAAAGCATTTTAAAAATTTATTTTAATCTTTTCAAAATATTTATTTTCATCTGATTATGAAAAATTGCTTGTTAATCTAACCGAAGATAAAACTTTGCACTGTTTATTTTTTCTCAATAGCTTACAAATTATCTTATTAACCGTCTTGGGTAATTAATGGCCATTAGTCTATAAATTAAAATTCTGATTTTTTGAGAATTGCCAATCATAATAAATCAGTTTCGTTTTTAAAAAATCTAGAGGTATATAATTAGTCCATCTCCAACTTTAATAGCTCTTTTCTATCTTTCTCAAACTTTTCTCTCGCCTCTCCCAATTTCTTTTTTTTGTCCTTTATCTCATCCAACTCTTCTCTAGCCTCATCTAATTTTTTTTCAGCATCAGACAATCTGCTGTCATAATTTTTTATTGAACTTAGTTTTCTTATTTTAAAACCTATGGGCACTCTACTCCTCATAAAATAAACTAAAATTAAAACACCAATAATTACCATTATACCTATTATATAATATGTTACCTTAGAACTTACTATCTTTTTTAACCCCTCAATAGTTTTTCCTGTAACCGCCGGAATCTCCTCAACACTCTCTTTAATAACCTTTTTATCAACCGGCTCTTTGCTTTCTTCTAAACTTTCTAATTCTTTATTTTCTATAATTTTTTCTGTATTGTTTAAATTTATTTCATTGCCAGCTTCACTTTCATTTTTACCATCGGCTTTCTCCTCTTTAATCTCCTCAATTATTTCGGGAGTCTCTCCAGGAATAAATTTGATATTTATCGGCTTATTTGTTGCAACTCCCTCAAATCTTCTATCCAACATCTTTACATTGTCTTTTTTCAGGGTTATTAATAAATCTACTTGATTGACAGACCCGGAACTTGCTAATTTAACATTACCATCGCCAGTATCCTGATGAAAGCTATCTATACTAATTAATTCACCTGCAGGTCTTACTATAACTGAAATTCTATGATTAGGAAAAGTTTTAATGTTTATCTCTAGAGCAAAAATTATAGGAAGCACCAGCAATATTACAACAATCAAACTTAATTTTTTCATCTCTATACCCATTTTCTTAGATATAATATTATCCACCATTTATAAATTTTTTTATTTTTTGGTATACAAAAAGATAATTGTTTTTAAGAGTATATCACAAATTCCTTGTGTCTTACCATGCCCTAGAGGGCATGGTTTGTCTGGACTTTGGGAGAGAGAGTGAAAATACAAATCTGAAAGATT
>CAYJSY010000080.1:0-3693 GCA_964372925.1 Candidatus Woesearchaeota archaeon | reverse complement strand
ATTTTTTGGTCTCAAAAACTTCAAACAAACCTACGCCCTCAGAAATTTCTAATCTTTCAAAATTACATTTTGAAGTTTTAGGCGTAGGTAAAATACAAGAAGTTTTTGATGCCCATAAATCAAAAACTAGATAATTTATTAGGTAGTATATACAGTTTTCAATTTTGGATCACAGAAAATTTGCTACATTTTCTGTGCAGAAAATTCATTCAGAAGAATTTTCTGTATCCCAAAAACTCAACAAACAACCAACTAAAGTTGGTGGTAAGACAGGAGGGTTTTTCTGATTCTCATTTCTTAACTTCAATAATAAAATTTTTTTTTGAAAATCTATCATGCTCTCTTGGCCCATAAATTTTTACTGTTTTAAAGCCTATTTTTTTTATTAATTCTAAAATCTCTTTTTTAGTATAAAGATAGTAGTATCTCATATATGGGATTCTTTTTTCGCTCCAGGACATATAAATTTCTCCCCGATTATTTACATTAGCAAACCTCTTATCCTCAGAATTCCATACTGAAATTAAAGAGGATGCGCCTTTTTTTAATATTCTATAAAACTCCTTTAAAGATTTTACTCTTTCGCTCTCTGATTCTATACAATGTAGGCTTCCTATAAAAATTCCATAATCAAAAAAACAATCCTTAAAAGGCAGTTTATTTACTCTTAATTTAAAAAATTTTGCATTAATTTTATTTTTCTTTGCGTATTTTTTTGCATTCTTTAGCTGATTTTCTGAAAAATCAACCCCATAATAATAAATGTCATTTGCTGGCGTCATATTTCTTCCAGCCCCGCATCCAATATCAATAATAATACCTTTTTTATCTCTTAGAAACTCTTCTACAATAGGTATTCTATTTGCAACATATTTTTTCCAGGGTTTTGCTATATTATTCCAAACATTTTCCTGGTCTGGTTTTTTATTGTCTTTCAAATATTCGTGTTTTGATATTATGCCCATAAATTGAAAACTAGATAATTTATTATACAGAGCAAAAATAAGCCTCTGCTTTTAAGCAGAGGACAAATCTTTCAGATTTGTATTTTCACTCTGTCTCCCAAACTCCAAACAAATCATGCCCTTTAGGGCATTGTAAGACACAAGGACTTTGTGATTTTAAAGTTAGTCATATATATTAAATGAACAAATATTTTAAAAAGATTGCTAAATTGAAAATAATATGTCAAAAGATGATACAGAAGAGACAAGCGGTTTGAGAGATATTTTTGATTTTAGTGAGAGATATGATGTAGTATTAGCTTGTGCCTTTGAGCCAGAAGAAATAGGCAAGGTATCTCAAAGAGGCATTTTTAATTTTTATGATTCTATTGGAGAGGTTATCAAAAAAATTGGTAAAAGACCATACCTTCCCCATAAAGACATTGATTTAAAATGGCCTAATGAAAAGATCTATTCAATACCTAATAGCATAGTTATTCCAACTTCTGATATTGTTTTAGGCTATTTAGGAATTAACTCTCTTGCAGCAGGGATAATGCTTGGATCTGCACTAACAAACTCTATTCCTATCAGCTATATTTATAGTGATTACGAGGATCTTCAAAGATTTAAGGTCAGAATTATAGATTTACCTAGCGGAGTTGAGAGAGTAGAGGATTTTGGATTTAAAAGAGAAGTTTACGATTTAATAGAGTTTAAGGATAGAGATGAGTGTTTTTCAAAACTTGAAGCTTCATTAAAAAAGTTTTATAAATAATGAATATTATTTTTGTAGATCACATCAGTAAAGCCCATGAGAATCATTATAAATTTTTATTTTTTCTAACACAGAAAAAAAGTAAACCACTGCCTTTAGGCAGTGGACGTTGCTTCGCAACGTCTTTTTTTCTGGCTCAGAAACTTTCAAACAAACCATCGCCTAAAGGCGATGGTAAAACGAAAAAAGTTTCTGATATCTCCAACTTACAGTGGAGAGACTCCCTAGAAATTTTCAACTAATCTTAGCATTAATCTATTAAAAACTCGAATCTTAAGATAAAACTATAAATCCTTAAAAATTACATTATTCTATCTAAAACTAATAAAAAATGCAAATCCCAAAATTAGGAGAGATTAGAAAGCCAGCAAAAACACTGGCAGGAGTTACTCCTGTAACTGTTGTAGTTGAGCCAAGAAAATGTGATCACGGCACTTGTATTTACTGCCCCGGCGGAGAAAAAGTACCTCAAAGTTATACAGATAAAAGCCCGGCAGTAATGAGAGCATTAATGCTCAATTACGATCCGTATAAACAGGTTAAAGTAAGAATTAAAGCGTTTGAAGTTATGAATCATCCAACAGATAAGATAGAGCTTATATTACTAGGGGGAACTTTTCTTCAATATCCTGAAGATTATCAGTATTTTTTTGTAAAAAGATGTTATGACGCCCTGAATAATAAAGACTCAAAAAATTTAGAGGAGGCAAAAAAAATTAATGAAAAAGCAAAACATAGGTGTGTAGCATTTTGCATTGAAAACAGACCTGATAATTGTTCTGAAGAAGAGATAAAAAGAATGTTAGAATTTGGAGCAACAAGAGTTGAAATTGGTGTGCAGATGCCTGATGACGAACTATATAAAAAAACTAATAGAGGTCATACTGTTAAAGAGGTAATAGAATCGAGTGAAAAACTAAAAGATTCTGGTTTTAAGCTAGGTTATCATATAATGCCCGGATTGCCTTACAGCAATATGGAAAAAGATTTAAAATTGTTTAAGAAAATTTTTGAGGATTCCTCATATCGGCCAGACCAGTTGAAAATTTATCCATGTCAGGTTATTCAGGACTCTCCTCTAGAAAAAATTTATGAAAAAATAGGATTTGTACCATACAACGAAAAACAAACTCAAAAAATTCTAGAAGAGATGACAAAAATGATCCCTGAATATTGCAGAACAATGAGAATAATGAGAGAGATTCCCCCAGAAAAACTTGTTTCAGGAATAACAAGAATTGATATTAGAAGAGAGGTTGAAAAAAATCTGAAAAAAAATAAGATAAAAATCAATGAGATTAGAATGAGAGAGTTGGGATTTAACAGTCATGAGAAAATTGACAATAATATCATTATAAAAATAACTGAATACAAGTCCAGTAAAGGAACTGAATTTTTTGTGCAGTTTGTAAATAAGGATGATATTTTATTTGGCTTGCTTAGATTAAGAATTCCATATAAACCATTTATTGAGGAGTTAAAAAACTCTGCTATCATAAGAGAATTGCATGTTTATGGAAAATCTCTAAATATTGGAGAAAAAGGAGTTTTAGGACAGCATACAGGAATAGGAAAAAAATTGATGAAAGAGGCTGAAAAAATAGCAAAAAATAAGGGGTATAAAAAAATGGCAGTTATTTCCGGAGTCGGAGTTAGAGATTATTACAGAAAACTGGGATATAGCCTTTCCGGATATTATATGATAAAGAAGTTATGAAAATTTTTTAGTAGAATGCCGGTTTTCTAAGATTAAAAAACGATTATAGGTGGATATTAAATCTCAGTATTCAATAATTCCATTCAGATAATTGCATGTAATTGTTTAAGTCTTTTTAAGCGTTGAAAGGATTAAATAAATGGGTTATGGGGTTTAGGCTGGTGCGATTATTCTCTAATCGCCAAAATATGTGAAGATTTAATACAGGAAAAAAGTAAACCACTGCCTTTAGGCAGTGGACGTTGCTTCGCAAC
>CAYJSY010000079.1:0-3756 GCA_964372925.1 Candidatus Woesearchaeota archaeon | reverse complement strand
CTTCAAACAAACCTACGCCCTCAGAAATTTCTAATTTCTGCTCCTTCAAAATTACCTTTTGAAGTTTTAGTCGTAGATAAAATACAAGAAGTTTTTGATTATACTCTTTTTTTAAACCCTTTGTTTTCTTTAAAAAAACAAAATCACCTCTTTAGTTAAAAAAATTTAGATTAATTGTCTTCTTATAGCATCTATATCATCTGCTATATCTTCGCCTTTCTTAGTAAGTTTTATTAGTTTGATTCTTCCTTTCTTTTCAAAAAGAACTAATCCTAGAATTTCTAGTGTTTGAAGTATTTTGACCGCATGCGAATAAGTGCAGTCAACTTCCTTAGCTAATAAAGAACCATATCTTGCTTTAGATATCTTTTTCAATGCAACCAGCATTAAAGCCGGCTTTCTTCTGAAAAAAATATCAAAATTATCTTTCATTGTCTCTAAAAGGGGTTATTTAATATATTTTTGAAAAATATTTTTTAAAGCTACTTTTCAAAACTATATATTTTAAGTCATATGTTAGCTTATAAAACTTTCGATTGAAAAAATTAACCATACAGTAGCAAATTTCATTAAGTTAAAAAATAAAATTTAGACATCAGAAAAACCCTGCTGTCTTACCACCAATTAAAGTTGTTTGTTTGTTGGGTTTTTGGGATGCAAGAAAATTCTTCTGAATGAATTTTCTGAACAGAAAATCCGGGAGATTTTCTTGTGATTCAAAATTGAAAACTGTATATACTACCTAATAAATTATCTAGTTTTCAATTTATTGATATCATAAAGTCCTTGTGTCTTACCATGCTCTAAAGGGCATGGTTTGTCTGGACTTTGGGAAACAGAGTGAAAATACAAATCTGAAAGATTTGTCCTCTGCTTAAAAGCAGAGATTTATTTTTGCTCTGTATAAAAAATTTCAGTAAGTTTTTTAAACTTGGCATTATTAAATCATATTGGCCAGTTAAGAGGCTCCGTAGCTCAGCCTGGTAGAGCACCGGCCTTTTAAGCCGGGTGTCGCGGGTTCAAATCCCGTCGGGGCCATTTCTTATAATAAAATTTCAAAATTAGTCAGAGATCTGATGTGATTTAAAATTTCCTCATGAATTTCCTCGATAGCCCTTGGTTTTTCGCCATCTTCCGAACAAGAAATCTTTATCCATTTATAGATATCAGCTAGCTCCAAATAAGCTCTTTCTGCATTTATCAGATGTTGTTCATTTGACTCGTGAGAGTCAAGTTCATTCCTATTTTTTATTAATTTTCTAGAAACTTTAAGAGGCATATGTAAAAAAAATACTAAATCTGGTCTTGGCAATTCAAGCATTTTATATTCTAGATAATCAATCCACTCGCTTAATTCAGCTCTATCTTTACTATTTTTTAATTTACCGCACTGATGCCCCATGTTTGCTTCAACATATCTATCAAAAACTAAACTTATCCCACCGCCTATTTTTTCTCTTATTTCAACTAATGCCGCTCTTCTATCTGCCGCATAATACAGACTAGCTATTTTTGGATCAACTTTATCAGCGTCATTAAACCAGCATCCGCCCCCGCTCCTTAAATTTTTGCCTAAATAACACTCTCCTACAATCTGTCCTGTTGGAGTGTCGTATCTAGGAAAGCTCATCATCTCACTTTTATGCCCTAGGTAATTTAATTTATCGACTAACTTTTCAGACTGCGTTCTTTTTCCAGAAGAATCCGTACCATCTATAACTACTATTATACCTCTTTTCATTTTCCTAAAAACATCTCTAATTTTTTCTTAAAAGCCAGTCCCTCTCTGTTAAGTTTATATCCTCTGCTTTTATCATCTTTGTCAACAGCAATTATAAAATCAGCTCCTCTATAATTGTCTAGATTTTCTAAATCCACTACTAATCTTTTTTGTTTTTTTATAACCTCTATCTCTTTCTGGCTAAATGATATACTATTAATTAGATAGTTATTAATTGCTTCATGTGCAATAGGAGTATGTAAAGATACTGCATAATCAATTAATTTAGCAAGTTCTCTAACTTCCATTTGTGCATGTGAATCAAGCCTTAATTTTAAAAATCTTCCTAGATTATGAGTGTCCCCGGTCCTCCAAACTTTTGTATAAAAGCCAACTCCTTTTGCCATTCTTATAATATCTTCTGGTGCATTTAGCTCTCTTAATCTTTTTGTTGTTTCAAGCTCTTTTTGTTTGTCTAAATAAAATATTTTTTGTGATTCATCTAAATCATTAGAATCCATTTCCTTACCTCTGCCCTGTCTATTTAATTTATCCTGATATTTGAATTCCTCTTTAACAGGCATATAAAACTGATTTCCTAGAGGAAAATATCCCATAAATCCGTGTTTTTCAAGCGTCCTATGCCTTCCAGCCTGTCTTGGATCGCTAAAAAAGGGGGATTTTGCTTCAAATGCAATTTCCGCCATTTCAATTGGAGAGGTATGCAAATCCCTTATCAAACTTCTGATTAAATTTTTATTATCTTGTAAGGTTTTGGTTCCAACACCATAACTAACTCTGGCAGCATCTGCAAAAGAGTTATCATCTCCCATATAATCAACGACCTGAAACTCTCCATAATCTAGAAATTTTTTTCTGGAAAATAAAAAATCTTCTAATCCTTGAACAGTTACTCTTTTTGTCTCTTCCCTGCTCCAATTTTCAGAGGCAAGGGAAGAATCAATTATATCCTCATCTCTAGGCATTGTTAAATTAAATTTTGTTTCTTTATGATTTGTTAGAGCCTCCCAAGACAGCGGAGCCGTGTTTTTAGCTATATCACTAACTGCCTCTAAATATGCTCTAGTAACTCCATCGACCAATTTTTTCTTATTATTTACAAATCTGCTTAATGATAGCAAGTCTATCTTCCAAAAATATTTTGTATCGTTATCGATTCCAAGGCCAGCTCTTGCAAGCTCTCTAGCCATATCTAGCTCTATTAATTCTTTGTAATTTTTGCTTGCCAGTTCTCTTTCAGATTTAAAAATTTCAACTATCTGTTTTGCTAGCTCTGAATCTCTTTTTTCTAATTTATTTAAAACATAATTTTCATCAAATTCAAATGAAGAGTCTAGCATAATAGAGTATCTTCCGGAATATTCGTTGACATTGATAGAATTTTCATATACAAAAGTTAGTGCAGTAAATATTGGTGATTGAATATGAAATTTCAATTGAGTAGAACTAAATGGCTCATATACGCCTTTATTAACAAGATAGGGAATAAAATCTTCTCTATCGGGATTTTGTGGAAAAATAGACCGGCCATACCCTAAAGTTGCAACTCTTTCGACCATGTCATCCCCTCCCATATAATCAATTAATTCTACTAAACCCGTTTTTCCAAAATAATTTTTATTATAAAGTTGTTTTTCAGCACCTTCAGAAACAAGCCTTTTGGTTAGAGTGGTTTCAAAAGGCAAATCTCTTTTTTCTAAATGAGACATTATTAAAAAAAGTTTAATTGTTTTTTAAATATTTAGTTAATTTAATTTATACATTATTTTTGATATGTCTAGTTAATCTTTATAACAACCACTCTGCCAAAGTTGTTCGAGTCAGCAAGACGTCCACCGCTTTTGAGTTCTCTCTATTTTCTCTCTCTTGCCTGCAAAAAATATAATATGGAACATCAGAAACTTCTTGTATTTTATCTACGACTAAAACTTCAAAAGGTAATTTTGAAGGAGCAGAAATTAGAAATTTCTGAGGGCGTAGATTTGTTTGAAGTTTTTGAGACCAAAAAATTCCTT
>CAYJSY010000078.1:0-3769 GCA_964372925.1 Candidatus Woesearchaeota archaeon | reverse complement strand
ATCTTCTGAAAGATTTTCTGCTGCAGGAAAAAAGACGTTGCGAAGCAATGTCCACTGCCTAAAGGCAGTGGTTTACTTTTTTCCTGTATCATAAAGTCCTTGTGTCTTATCATGCCCTAAAGGGCATGGTTTGTTTGGACTTTAGGAGACAGAGTGAAAATACAAATCTGAAAGATTCGTCCTCTGCTTAAAAGCAGAGGTTTATTTTTGCTCTGTATCAAGAATTAAACTAATAATTTGTACTCCTTGATTTTATGTTTAACAAAAGAACTGCCATCTACCCGAAAGTGTAGTTAATATCATTTATTGATTTTGATGCTATAAAATTTTGAGATTAATTTTTCGAAAATTTCAAAATTTCCATGCCGCCTTTGATAGTTTGTTTTATATCTTTAAGGGATTTGATTCTTTTTAGCCTCCTAATTATAAATGTTGGTCTAAGATAGAACTCTTTGTATGCTTTTTTTTGCATTCTTGACATTAGTTCTGGATTTACATTACCATGAATAAACGCGCCATCTGAATAAGCAGTATAGCCTTTCCATCCAACATCTAAAAACCTACCCTCTTTTTTTATTATTTCCCAGTATTCTGTTTTTGGCATAGGTATGCATATATGAAAAGTAGCTGTGTCTAAAGGAAGGTTTTTAGCAAATTCAATTGTATCAATCATCGTTTTTTCATTTTCCCCTAAATTTCCAAACATAAATAATCCGCGAGAGTCTATACCTGCAATTCTGCACCATTTAGCAGCATTTTTTATATCTTCTAATTTTTCAGCCTTTCTCATTTTGTTTAGTATATCCTGATTTCCAGATTCTATTCCAAGAGAGAGCATATAACAACCAGCTTTTTTCATATGTTTTAACATTGGTAAAGATAATTTATCACATCTAACTCCATTTGCAACTTTCCATATTATTTTTTTATTTAATCCTTTTTTAATCATCAAATTACAGAATTCTTTGACTCTATCTGCATAAAGTGTAAAATTGTCGTCTTGAAAATCTATTTCTTTAGTTCCATAATTTTTTACTAGATGTTCTATTTCTTCAACTATATTTTTTGCACTTCTTATTCTTAACTTTCTTCCTGATGTAATAAAATCGGCACAGAAAGTGCATCTGTATGGACAGCCTCTACCTGTTACAATATAATCTATTGGGTATTGTCTTGCCTCAAAACTAAAATATTTATTCATTGGCAGTAATTCTCTTGCTGGAAATGGCAGACTATCTAAATTTTCTATAAACTTGGAATCTTTGTTATTTGTAATTTTCCCCTCTTTTTTATAAGATATGCCTTCTATTTGTTCTAGTGGCTTTCCTGAAAGGATATTTACAATAGTTTCCTCTCCCTCTCCTCTAACCGCAATATCTATTTTATGTTTGGTTAGAACTTCTTCAGGCATAGAACTTGCATGTATTCCGCCTAAAATTTTAATTGTATTTGCTGGGCATAAATCAACTAATTTGTCTACCTCATCCATAAGGCTAGAACTGGCTGTCATAGCAACATAATCAGGATTGTAAAAATCAATTTCTTCTTTTATATCTTCGTTAGTCATATCATAAGCATTTGCTTCTATTATCTTAACAGAAAATCCTTTTTCTTTAACTACTGCAGCAATATAAGCAAGACCTAGAGGAGGATAAATTGGAGTAGCAGTTTCACTTCCTGCATAGGAATAAATTCTTCTATAATTTGGATTTATCAAAGCCAGTTTTTTCATAAAACTAGTTATTAACGATTGTTTATATATTTTATGATGATAAACTGTCGCATAAGCAACTCACTTTCCATATTAGTCTACGATTAGACTTGAGAGTGAAAGATAATTATATTAGTTTTTAGATATTAGCTTTGATTATATCCTCTAAAATTAGATTCAAATGTTATTGTTTAAAAATTATTCTAACTTATCTAACTTTTTTTTGATTTCATCTAGTTCTTCTTGAATGTTAGTTGCTTCTTTTTTTTCTTTTTTGAAACTTTTCTTTTCTTTTATCATTTTAATATCCTCTTTTGGAACATAGGAATAAATAGTTTCTAACGAAATTTTTAGTAATTTTAGGCTAGTTTTTAATTTATTTTTAGAAACAAGCTCTTGTTTTCTTAAAGATTTATAAGCCATTATTTTTTTTAATGTTTCTAAAATTTTCATCTCTAGTATTAAAAGCTGTTTTTTTCCAGACAAAACATCTTCGTAATCAAATTTCACATGCTTGATTTCCATTTTATAGCTTAAAAAATAATTTTTTATTAATGATATTCATAAATTTAAAACTACACAATTTATTATCTGATTTTAGATATACAGTTTTCAATTTTGGATCACAAGAAAATGTACTGCATTTTTTGTGCAAAAAATTCTTCTGAATGAATTTTTTGTATCCCAAAAACCCAACAAACAACCCACCAAATTTAATTAGTGGTAAGACAGGAGGGTTTTTTTGATAATTAATCCAATTTTTTGAAAATATTATTTTCTATAGTTTCTATGCTTGATTTTATAATCTGAACTTCTTTTTCCCATTCTGTTATCTCTTTTTCCTCTTTTTCTTTTATCTCTTTTATATTTAGCAAGTTACTCTCAATTTCTGAAACTCTATTTTTTATTTCCTCAAACATTTCCATACTTGATTTAAATTTGTCTAATCTTATGTAAACAGGCTCTGCTTTTTTTATTTTGGAATCAATTTTAATATTTGGTTTAGATATTTCAAATGTTTTTGGTAACTCTATTCTTTTAGGGGAATCTACCATTCGGTCTGACGGTTCTATCCTTGTTGATTTAATCTGAAAATTTGATTTTTGCATCTCTCCAACAACTGCTTGTTTTATGGCTTGCTGGTTAAAATCAGAATTTATAGTTGGTTCTGGAAGGGTGGGTAAACTAGTTGTTGTTAAACCAGGAATATCCTTAAAATCAGATAATTTAGGTAAATCGGCTGGCTCTGGTAGGTCTGGCAGTAATTCAGCACTCTCTCTTTTTTTAAACCACATAATAAAAGAAAGTTTTTTTAATTTAAAAACATTTGTTTTTTTGATTCTGTTAATATCTAGACAAAAAATTCATAATAATTGGGGGTTGGAATAAACTTTATTTATAAAACATTTAAAAGTTAATCCAGAAAGCTTATAAATGTAAGTTATTTTTTAACTTTACTCTCAAATGGCTATTAAAATATCAAAAAAGAGTAAAGATAATAAGAAACAAATTGAAGTTCTTAAGCCTATAATTGAGGATTTAGTTAATAAACAGTCAGTTGAAATAATCGAAATATTGGCTGGAAAAAAACATTTAAACGAATTTGTTATAGCAAAAAAATTAAAGCTTACCGTTAACCAGATTAGAAATACATTATACAAATTATCTGATTTAGGGCTTGTTTCTTTTACTAGGAAAAAAGACAAGAGAAAGGGATGGTATATTTATTTTTGGACCTTAAATCAAGATCATGCAATTAATTTATTAGAGGAGAACTTAAAAAAAAGGTTGGGGGTTTTGGAAGCTCAATTAAAAAATAGAGAAGAGAATAACTATTATTTTTGTAATATCTGCACTACAGAAGTTAATGAAGAAACAGCACTATTGAATAATTTTACATGTTCTGAATGCGGTACAGTTTATGAACTAGTTGATAATAAAGAAGTTTTGGATGATATAAATAAGAAAATATTGAAAATAAAAAGAGACATAGAAATATTATATCAAGAAAAGAGAAAAGAGAAAAGTCCAATTAAAAAAGAGAACAAAATAAAAAAA
>CAYJSY010000077.1:0-3779 GCA_964372925.1 Candidatus Woesearchaeota archaeon | reverse complement strand
TAAGCAAAATTTTTTTCCCTGACCTAACATTATAACATAAGCATTTTAAAACATCGTCAAGAGATTTTAAAATTAATTGACTGCCGTTTGGCTCTAAAGCTGCAAAATAATCGTTTTCATACTCAAATTCATCCCAATTGCAACATTCCAAACATCTTCCAATAAATAAATCATAATCTTTCAATTTTATATGATTGCGCATATTACTTTCCAAAATTTCTCTTTCTGATTTTATATTCTTTTATACAATCAACTAAATCTTCTTTCTCAAATTCTGGCCACATTTTATCAATAAAAAACCATTCAGAATAAACAGCCTGCCATGGGAGAAAATTACTAGTTCTTTTTTCTCCTCCTGTCCTTATAATTAAATCAGGTTCACTCTTTAAATATAAATTTTCTTCAATTAATCCTTCAATCTCATTTTCATTGAAATTATTATTTTTAATCTTATTCTTTAATATCTTTTTTACAACATTTATAATTTCTTGTCTTCCCCCGTATGCTATTACGAAATTTACAATAAATTCATTATTCTTTTCTGTGTCTTCTTCTAACTTTTTACACTGATTTTTTAAATCTTCCGGCAATAAATCTAAATTGCCTATAAATCTTATTCTTATTTTATGTTTATGAATCTTCTTTTTGTCTAAATCTCTAAAAGTTTCTCTAAAAACATTGTATAAATAGTTTAGCTCGTTTTTCGACCGTTTTTTAATGTTTTCTATAGAAAGAGCATAAAAAGTCATCTCCTTAATTTTTAAATCTTTAGCAAAATTTAAAAACTGTTCAACTTTTTTTCTTCCGTGTTCATGCCCCTTCCATGGTTCTAACATGAGTCTTTTTGCAAATCTCCTATTCCCATCTAAAATTATTGCAACATGAGTTGGATTTGAATTCATGACTAGAATAATTATTCATAGGTTTTTAAGGCTTTTTATCAAAAATAGCTAGTATCTTAACCTTGTCTATAGATTTTTTGAAGGCTTGGAGGCAGAAAAAAACCGCATTTCTATATTTATATTTCTAAATCTAACCTCCTACTTTTTTCATGTATCCAACTTAAATTATTTTGGGATATTCAATTTATTTGCAATAATAACAACAAAATTTGCCATTTTTTTCCTATCTCTTCTTAAAAATTATTTCCTTAAACCCAGTATATTTATGCAAAACTTTTGGTATTTTAATACTGTTTTTAGTTTGAAAATTTTCTAAAATGGCGACTATTATTCTTGATGTAGCAATAGCAGTGTCATTTAATGTGTGAAGAACTCTTCTGTTTCCTTTTTTATCAACAGCTTTAATATTTAATTTTCTTGCCTGATAATCAGTACAATTGCTTAACGACATTACCTCCCCATATTCTTTTATTGTGGGTCTATAAACCTCTAGATCAGCGCTTCTATACTTCCAATCGGCTAGGGCTCCAGAACACATCTCAACAACTCTATAAGGCAGGCCAAGCAACTTTAAAATCTGTTCAGAGTTTTTTAAAAGCTCTTCATATAATTTTTCAGATTCTTCTGGCTTGCAAAAAATAAACTGCTCTACTTTATTGAACTGATGAGTTCTCCATAAACCCTTCTCATTTATTCCATGGCTTCCTATCTCCTTTCTAAAACACATTGAATAAGAAAAATATTTTTTTGGAAGCTCTTCTTCTTTAAAAACATCATTAGTGTGCATTGCCAATAAAGATTGTTCTGCCGTGCCTATTAAATTTAAATCTTCATCTTTAATAGAGTAAACTGATTCCTGGATAGCCTTTTTATCCATTGAGGCGTAAATTGATTTTTCATTTAGCATTAAAGGAGTTTCTACATATTCATAACCTCTACTAGTCATAAAATCTATAGCAAACCTAATTAGAGCCTGATTTAATAAAGCCAGCTCTTTTTTGAGATAATAAAATCCTTTTCCAGCTACTTCTGCAGATTTATCAAAATCTGCCAAACCAGCCATTTCAATTAAATCGACATGATTAACTGCTTTAATTTTTTTTACTTTTCCATATTTTTTGATTGTCTTATTATTTTTTTCATCTTTTCCAGTATGAGTTTTTTTATAAATAATATTTGGAATTTGCAGCAACATATCATAGATATATAATTCTAATTTTTTTATTGTCTCTTCTATTTCATTTATTTTAATTGGCAGGGATTTAGCCTGATTAATTAATTCTCTGGCCAATTTTTCATCTTTTGATTTTTTTGCTTTATTAATCTCTTCAGAAATCTGATTCCTCTCTCTTCTTAACTGATCTGCATCGTATTTTAATTTTCTCCATTCTATATCTTTTTCTTTTATTTTGTCGACTAAAGCAAGTTTCTCGTTTTGAAACTTTTTCTTAATATTATTTTTAACAAGTTGTGGATTTTCTCTAATCAGTTTTATATCAATCATTTTTTATAGAAGCATCATTTTTAACTTTTAAACTACACTTTTTTATAACCTCCGGTTTATTATTTGAGATGGGAAAAAATTTGTGATTTTTTCCTTTGTATTAATAATAAAAATATGTATTTAAGTATTTTGGATTGTGTGGCATCCTCCAACCAGTAAAGTGGTTGGGATTCTTGCTAAAGTTATAAAAAAATTAAACTCTATTTCGTTTAATTAATACTAATTATTAATTAGTATAAAGGTTAGTAATCAGTATTTAAGGGTAAATATTTAAGAATTTTATAAAATTTTAAGCTAGAATTACTAAAAACATTTAAAAGTCATAATAACTTTATATAAATATCACAAAGTCCTTGTGTCTTACAATACCCTAAAGGGCATGGTTTGTCTGGACTTTGGGAGACAGAATGAAAATACAAATCTGAAAGATTTGTCCTCTGCTTAAAAGCATAGGTTTATTTTTGCTCTGTATCAGAAAAACCCTGCTGTCTTACCACCAACTAAAGTTGGTTGTTTGTTGGGTTTTTGGGATGCAAAAAAAATACAGAAGAATTTTTTGCACAGGAAATGCACTACATTTTCTTGTGATCCAAAATTGAAATAAGTAAATTTAAAGAAACCGCATACTAAAGTATATGGTTTCTATTTATAGGCATGAAAAATAAAGAGAAAGGAAAAATAAAAAAAATTATTGGGATTTTTTTTATACTATTACTATTAATATTTGTAATATTTATCTTATTTAACGATAAGATAAAAGTTAGTGAAAAAAAAGAAGATAGGAAAGTTTTGGAAAACCCGCTAAAAAAAATTATTTTGAAAAATACAGACGAAAGAGGCGAGATAAATAAAGAAAAAGTAATTCAAGCTGGCTTGGAAGAATTTAATGAAGAGTATATAAATTACATCCTGTTATCTTCAGGGGTCGGAAGTTTACATAAATCTATTATAGGCGGAAATCCAGCAATAGAACTTGTTATAGATGGCGAATTATGGAGCTCTAAAATAGATGATGGTTTTTTAATAACAGAACAGTCTCAGATTGATAGTGAAGATTTTAGAATAACTATTTCGAAAGAAGAAATTGTTAAAGCGTTGCTCTCGCCAAATCCACAGGATTATCTAAGAAATTCTTTAAATTCTGGTAATATTCAGGCAGAATTAGTTGCGGGAAAAGTGGAGCTACTTAGTAAAGGCTATTTAGATATGTATAATAAATTAAAAGAGTAAGAAAAAGTATAAAAAATGCGATTAGTGAAGATATCAAAAACTTTTTTCGTTTACCATCGCCTAAAACTTCAAAATGTAATTTTGAAGGATTAGAAATTTCTGAGGGCGATGGTTTGTTTGAAGTTTTTGAGACCAAAAAATCA
>CAYJSY010000076.1:0-3831 GCA_964372925.1 Candidatus Woesearchaeota archaeon | reverse complement strand
GGTTATTTTCATCTAAATAGATAATTGCCTCGGCTCCCTGTTGAAGGATTTTCATGTTAATATCAAAAACTTCTCTGCACTATTAAGACTTTCATTTGCAGGCTCAAGATTTGCCTGAGGTAATTTTTTATATGTAAATTTTCCTCTTTTATCTTTTTCTATCTTGAATATTCCTAAGAGTTCATCTGCTTTTATCACAACATCTTTATAGATTTCTAATAATCCTTGATCAATAATTCCAGAATCAGTTAGTTTCTCAAATTCATTTAGTGTCTTTTTATGTTCATCTGGCATTTCTATCTTAACTCCTTTTGTTAAAATAAATGCTTTTGCAGAATAAAATATACAGTAATAAGATGTTGAGATAACATTACTAAAGAACGTTGTATCTTCTTTCAGCTCAAATTCTAACTTTAAATTTGTAATAGTTGAAAGTTTGAATATTGCTTTTGCTAAATTAAGCTCATTTGCCGCTCTATCAAGATAGAGAATGACACTATTGTCTAAATCCATTTTTATATGCCTCTTTGATTAATTGATAGTATATATTACCATTATAAAAGATCATGCACTTTCTAAATATTTGTTTACCGAGATTTTCTTCATCTCTTAATAGCATTTTTATAAAATCTTCAAAGGTTATGTAATGCTCATCTATTTTTATTGTATAATCAAATTTTACTTCATTCGCATAAGGCTTCATTATTTTCTCAGTTTCTTTGCTGTCAATTAAAAAACAAATGTCAATATCTGATTTTTTAGTTTGCTTGTTTTCTGCAAAACTGCCAAAGACTATTAAAGAATAATTCTTTGTTGGTATTTTTTCAATTAATTTTGATACAAGTTCTAATTGCGGAAAATTAATATTTTGCTGTGCTTCTAAATATAATAAAAATTGAATGGTAACCGGATTAGCTAAATTTAAAAAATAAATGTCAAGGTTACCCTTTCTTTTTGAGTTTACTATTTTGTTTTTTGCGAATAATTTCATAATATTAAATACCCATGTTTTGGTATTTTTGTTTGATTGCTTCATAATCTCAGATATAGATAACTCTTTGAAAGGATTATCTTTCCATACTTCTAATAATGCAATTTGCTTATTTGTTATTGATTTCATAAAAATAATAGACATTACTTATTTAAATAACTATCGTTACTTGTAAAAGTAATATCATCACTCAACCAAAAATTTTGATAGAGAAAATTAATAGATCCAATAATCAAAATTTATTTTTTCCTAAAATCAATTCTTTTTATATCCTTTATTTTGTCAAAATCTGGATCTGAACTTACTATTATTTTTATGTTTTTTGACTGCATGGATGCTAGATGAATAGCA
This sequence comes from Candidatus Woesearchaeota archaeon, assembly GCA_964372925.1. GTDB lineage: Archaea > Nanobdellota > Nanobdellia > Pacearchaeales > GW2011-AR1 > ARS1285. The sequence goes on along the minus strand of CAYJSY010000076.1, from coordinate 2,489 downwards.
TCTCTTGGATCTAGGCTGTTTTTATATTCATTTATTGAATTTTTTATTATATCTATACCTACTGAAAGAAATTCTAAATTTGTCATTGAGATAAAATCATTTGCTATATCTGCTGCTTTTTCCTTTCCTAATTGTTTTTGAACAGCCCATAATATTTCGTCTATTGTTAAAGTAGAAGTGAATCCTCTAAAAATATTATTTTTTATTTTTTCTATTATATTTCTTGCATTTTCTCCAATATCTTTCTCATCTAAAACAGAATAAACGAATACATTTGCATCAATATATATCTCTTTAGATTTTAATTCCAGCTCTTCTTGCTTTTTTTTCATATTGCTCGTAAAAATCTTCTTTTTTATATTTGAATGGTTTACCCCCCCTCTTCTTACTCGCTTCTCTCGCTAGTTCTTTCAGTTTTTCTATAATATCAGTATCTTGTTTTTTTATTAAAACTCCTTCCTCTCTCTCAGAAATAATTACCTCCTGCTTTGGATAAAGTTTATAGCTATCTCTAAGTATCTTAGGAATTACAACCTGCCCTTTTGATCCTAGTCTTACTTTCAGTTCTACCATGTTATACCTAAAGTAGGAAAACTATTTAAAGTTTTCTATTAGAATTATCACTGACTGCAAAAATTCTAAAACTTCATCCTCTTTCCAAATTTTCTAGCAAGTTTCATCATCTGTTTCTGTGATATTCCTTGAGAGGGATCTATTTCTGATAAAGGGGTCTTTCCAGAAGATAATTCTTTTAATAGTTTGTATTGTTTTAAAAGCTGCCTTGCATCAGAAGTTGATGTTCCCGAGCCTTTAGCAATCCTGCCTAGTCTAGAAGTTTGTTTTTCTATTATTTCCGGGTCGTTAATTTCCTCTTCAGTCATTGAGTCTATGATATGCTCCCATTTTTTTATTTTATTTTCCTGGTTGTCTAACATTTTATCAGAAATTTTTTGTCCTACTAGTGGTATCATGCTAGCTATTTTAGATAAACTGCCAACTCCTGCCATTTGTTTTAACTGCCCCTGAAAATCCCTTAGATTAAAATTACCCTCTTCTAACTTAGATTTTAATTCTTTCTGTGATTTTTCATCAACGACAGACTGCACTCTTTCTAGCAATCCCTCGAGATCTCCTAAGCCTAATAGTCTAGATATGAATGATTGCGGGTTAAAATTTTCAAAATCGTTCATTTTTTCTCCGGTGCCAATGAAAAAAACTGGAGCTTTAGTTTCGTTGCAGGCTGTTAAAGCGCCTCCGGCTTTAGCACTAGAATCCATTCTTGTAATCACAACACCGTTAATATTAACATTTTTTTTAAATTCATTGGCCTGGTTTTTTGCTGATTGGCCTATATCTGCTTGAAGAATTAATAACCTGTAATCTGGTTTTATCTCTTTAACTAATAATTTTATTTCCTCTACAAGTTCTTTGTCTAGAGAATGTCTGCCAGCACTATCTATTATAACCACCTCAAAATTTTTTAAATCATTTTCAAATTTTTTGTAAATAGTAAGGGCTTGTTTCTCTTCTTTGTCTATAAATACGGGAATGTTTAACTTTTTTCCTATTTGCTCTAATTGTTCTGAAGCAGCGGGCCTATGTACATCCAAACCGACTAGAGCTGTTTTAAAACCTCTTTTAAAAAAATAGTTTGCAAGTTTTCCAGAAGTTGTTGTTTTACCACTACCATACAAACCAACTAAAATTATTTTACTAGATCTGCCTTTTATTAGGTTTAGTTCATATTTTTTACCTCCAAGTAAACTAACTATCTCATCATGAAGTAATTTTGTTATCTGCTCTTTTCTTTCTAATCCCTTAATTTTTTCGTCTGCGGCTGCAGTTCTAATCTTTTCTCCTAATTCCTTTACCAGCTGAACATTAACATCTGCCTGAATCAAACTTCTCTGCAAATCTTTAACAATATCTTCTATTGTTTTCTTATCTAGAAAAATAGCTCCGGCTATCTTTTCAAATCCTTTTTTTAGTGCAGAAGCTATTTTGTCTAACATGTTATAATTAATACTAATTAGTTTTTAGAGTTTTGGTTTACAGAACTATCAAAAAATTGAATATTATTTTTAGCTACAATTATGTTTTTAAATAAACTTTATTTTCTATTTTTATGATTAATTTTTTGTATATGTCAAAAACTTCTTGTATTTTACCTACGCCTAAAACTTCAAAATGTAATTTTGAAGGAGCAGAAATTTCTAAGGGCGTAGGTTTGTTTGAAATTTTTGAGTCGGGAAAAAAGACGTCGCCTTCATTGCGACGTCCTCTGCTTAAAAGCAGAGGTTTACTTTTTTCCCGTATTAATAAAATATAAAATAATCGAGAAATTGAATAGCATGAGGAGTCGATTAAGCGGAAATATCTAAAAGGTAGTCGAGCGAAGCGAGGCTGGGAATGTTAAGTTTGATATTGGATTTAACAGTATTGTAGTATACAGTTATTAATTCGCTTCTGATTATCCGCTTTGTTTATCA
>CAYJSY010000075.1:0-3911 GCA_964372925.1 Candidatus Woesearchaeota archaeon | reverse complement strand
TTTAACAAGTCATCTCACGACACAGGCTTATGTCGGCCATGCAACTCCTCTCAGCTCGTCAGGTAAGCCCTTCAGACTGACCTTCATTCTGCTGTCGCTCCTGGTGAGATTCACGGTGTAGAGTCTAATTGAACCGCACGCGTCACCCGTTGTAGTGCCTCCCCGCCAATTCCTTTAAGTTTCGGCCTTGCGACTATACTTCCCAGGTAGCTCACTCTTCGGCTTCCCTACAGCACTAATGCCTCTCGAGGAGGTACTAATGTTTAGTGAGCAGTGTTTACTGCTAGGACTACAGGGGTATCTAATCCCTTTCGCGACCCTAGCCTTCATCCCTCACTGTCAGATCCGTACTCGTAAGGTGCCTTCGCCATTGTTAGTCTTATTAAGATTAACGCATTTAACCGCTACCTTAATAATACTCCTTACGTCTTCCGGTCTCTAGCAATGCAGTATCTCTTGCACGCCTAATGCTCAAGACATTAGATTTCACAAGAGACTTACAAAACAAGCTACGAATGTTTTAGACCCAATAAATGTGTATGCGACTTGGACCGCCGGTATTACCGCGGCGGCTGGCACCGGTCTTGCCCAGTCCTTATTCGTCTGACTTTTTACATCAAACAAAAGTTTCTCGAAGAGAAACACTCTGGCTCATTTTATCACTCTTTCGAGCATTGTAAAATTTCCTCAACTGCTGCATCCCGTAGGACTAGGAATAGTGTCTCAGATTCCTTCTCAGGGCTTCTCCGCTAAGAGCCCTTACTGATCATCGGCTTGTTAGTCTTTTACACCAACAACTACCTAATCAGTCGCAGCCCCATCATTAGGCTCGAGTTTCAAAAAAAGAACATTCCAGTATCTTTTTTCTATCAAATTTTATACTCAGTTTCCCGAGTTTATCTTTGACCTAATGTTAGGTTAGCTACGTGTTACTGAGCAGTTCGCCTTCTCGTGAAAGAAAGACTTGCATGTCTAAATATGAACCAGATAGCCGCATACGCCAGCAGGATAAACTGGATTTAAAGTTGTTTAATTTAAAAAATAACAACATAGAATCCTCCAAAATGGCTATATAAACGAATGACTACTCTATTTCATCATACCTAAAGATACTTGAGGTAATCATCCCAGTTAATATAATTAACATTTTACAAAAATCCATAACAAAATCAATTTATAAATCTTTCGATGATAAATTTTGTTTTGAGATTGTGAGTTTAGTAGTGAATAGTTTTATAAATATTTTCCAGATGATTTGTCTATGTAACTGTTGAGATTTTTTGCTCCAACTAAAAATAGATACTAACTTCTTCATATGACACTTGTCTAACTATTAAACTATAGTGGATGATAATACTGGGAAAATTAGGATATTTATCTAGAAATTTTACAAAGTTAATCTTTCTGTTAAGTAAACTATGATTCTTAACATAGGGAAAGCGGATAAATTATTGATAGATTATTAATAACTTCTTGTATTTTACCTACGCCTAAAACTTCAAACTGTAATTTTGAAGAATCAGAAATTAGAAATTTCTGAGGGCGTAGGTTTGTTTGAAAGTTTTTGAGACCAAAAAATTCCTTTCAGGAATTTTAGGGCACAGAAAATCTTCTGAAAGATTTTCTGCTGCAGGAAAAAAGATGTCGCCTTCATTGCGGCGTCCTCTGCTTAAAAGCAGAGGTTTACTTTTTTCCTGTATTAATAAAATATAAAATAACCGAGAAATCGACGAGCATGAGGAGTCGATTGAGCGGAAATATCTAAAATGTAGTCGAGCGAAGCGAGGCTGTAAATGTTAAGTTTGATATTGGATTTAACACTTTCAAAAAACTTATAAACCATGATTACTGAAATAGAATATGGTACTGTCATTAATAACCTGGTTTGTTATTTTAGTAATTGCCGTATTAACTTTAATTTTTTTAATAGCCATATATTATTATAACAGGTTTATTGTGTTAGAAAATAGAATTGATAATAGCTCTGCTCAAATTGATGTGCAATTAAAAAAAAGAGCGGACCTTGTTCCTAATCTTGTTAAAGTTGTAAAAGGTTATACAAAACATGAAAAAGATATTTTTGATAAGATTACGAAGGCTAGATTAGGATTAATGAAGAGTAAAAATTTAGACGAAAAAGTTAGAGCGGGAGATTTATTACAGGGCTTTTTAAACAGGTTAATAGCTATAGCAGAAAGCAATCCTGAATTAAAAGCCAATGAAAATTATCTTCATTTACAGCAAGAATTATCTGCTATCGAGGATAAAGTTGCATATGCTAGGCAGTATTATAATGATTCTGTAATGGATTATGAAAATGTAAGTGAAAAATTTCCGGGGGTTTTTTTCTTTAGATTATATGGAAGAGAGAAAAAGAATTATCTAAGAGTTCAGGAAACAGATAGGAAAATGCCTGATATTGATCTTTGATTTTAGAAAGTTATTCTAAAAATATCAAAAACTTTTTTCGTTTTACCATCGCCTAAAAGCGATGGTTTGTTTGAAAGTTTCTGAGCTAGAAAAAAAGATGTTGCGAAGCAACGTCCACTGCTTAAAAGCAGTGGTTTATTTTTTTCCTGTATATAAATTTTACACAAATCAACTTAAAATCAAGCCTCTAAAATCTCGTTTAAGAGTTTTACGGTTTTTTTGAAAAATGTTTCGGCTTTATACTGATAATCATCAATTACTTTTCCATCTATATTTTTCAGCTCTCCATGTATTATTCTTCGATGCAAATCAAAAAGGTCTCTAAAATCAGTTACATCTTTCATGCTTAGAAATCCTTTATCTACAAATTGCTCTTTTAAAAGAATAGAAATTTGCTCAGGACTTGGAGGCAGGATATTAACTGACATTAATAGGGCCTGTGCAGATTCTACATAAGCCCAGTAACACCCCTCTATAGAACTCATTTCAGAAACTCTGCTTCTGAATATATGACCAGGAACTCTATTAAGAACATTATAGATAGCTTCTGAAGTCGGTTTTATTCTACCCTCCTGCAACAACATTTTTAAAGGAGAAAAAAATCCGCCAACATCTATAATTGGTTCTCCATATCTTATAATATTAATTACAACAGGGTCTCCTTTCATTAGATCCTCCCACCATGTTGTGAGTTTAACAGTGTTTATATGCAAGTCCTTTTTATATGGATTAGATTGTATGATCTTGCCAAGCTCTTCTCTGTACCATAAAATGAATTTTTCATCAAATTTAATACTGGCGTCATCGATTATAATTATAATGTCTATATCTGATCCTGTAACTGCTTGATTTTTGGCGCTAGAACCAAAAAGCACCACGGCTTTAACTAGAGTATTAAATCTCTGAACAACTTTTTGAGAAAAATCAGATGCGATATCATGACTAGTTTTAATCTTTAAAGTAGTCGGTTTTGAATTAGTTTTTTTATTAACCATTTTATCTCTTTTTTCGGATATATAAAGATCTTAACATTTTTAAATCTGTTGATGCCCATGAACTGAAAATGTTTGTAAACTATCAAGTTTAGTTGATGGTAAGGCACGAGAGTTTTTCTGCTGCAGAAAAAAAGTAAACCTCTGCTTTTAAGCAGAGGACGTTGCAAGCAACGTCTTTTTTCCTGCAGCAGAAAATCTTTCAGAAGATTTTCTGTGCCCTAAAATTCCTGAAAGGAATTTTTTGGTCTCCAAAAATTTAACAAACCCGCACCTAAAGGTGTGGGTGAACTCAAAAATTTTCTGATCATTAATTATTTTCACTAAATTTTCATAATTAAGAAATTTTTTTTAATTAATCCGATAATCTAGAACTTCATAGAATAGCTAAATAGTTAGATAGTGGGCCGTAAAGTAAACATCTAGAAATTAATAAAGTTACAATTTCCTAAAAAACATTATCTATTTTATTGTATCTTGACAATCCGG
>CAYJSY010000074.1:0-3942 GCA_964372925.1 Candidatus Woesearchaeota archaeon | reverse complement strand
CAAGGACAACTACTTAAAATAACTAGAGAGATAAGAGACAAGTTTAAAGATATAATAAAAGAATTTGAATTACTCCATTTATATCATGAATATAGATATAATTTTTTCCCAAGAGATTTACTAGAGAACATAAAAGTTTAAAAATTCTGATAGATTAATTTTTAGGAGATTATTGAAAAGATATAAAAATTGTAAAATGAATCAGAGAGAACATGTTGGAGATTGCAGCATATATGCTAGTTTAATTAACGAGTTTCCAGAAGCGGGAATATGTACTTGTGGATACGGTTTAAATTGTTTTAGAAAAAATGGATATTTTTCTGAATTGTATTCTGATGAGCTAATTAGTAGGTTAAAAAAGAAAAGAGAGCTGATAAATTCTTGTGAGTTAGATAAATTAATAGAAAAATTTGGAGAGTAAAAATGCCAAAATATGTTTGCACAAACTGCAATTTTAGTTTTCATTCTCAAACTGCTAAGGAATGCGGCTATTGCGGCAGAACAAACTCTATTGAGGAAGAAAAATCAGCTGGCCAGTTATTAGACGATGTTGATAAACTTTTAAAGGACTAAATAACTTTGGTTGATTTAGGTTTTTTCTGGCCAATAAAAAATCATTAATATCATAATACAAATCTGAAAGATTCGTCCTCTGCTTAAAAGCAGAGGCTTATTTTTGCTCTGTATTAATCAATTACTTTTGTTGTGTTATCTGATTAAAAAGTTAAGTTGACAACTGACTTAACAAGCCGCAAAACTTTTTATACACTATTAATTTAAATTACTCATGAAGGTAAATAGTAAAAAAATAGTTTTTGATAAAATATGCAGAGATATAAGAAACATTAAAATACAGGGGGCCAGAAATATTGCAATCGCAGGATTAAAAGCTTATAGCTTAATACCAACCACATACAGCAAAAAGAGGCTTCTCTCATTAAGGCCGACAGAGCCAATGTTAGAAAATGTTTTAAATTTTTATGATAAATTTGGAAGAAAAACACTTAGTCATTTTGATATAGCTCAAAATAAAATTAATCAAAATGTTTTTAGATTAATAAAGAATGATGATGTAATATTTACTCACTGTCACTCTACTAATGTTGTTAAGGCTTTAATTTATTCAATAAAAAAAGGAAAAAAATTTGAGGTTTACAATACAGAAACCCGGCCCTTATATCAGGGAAGAAAAACTGCAAGAGAGTTAAAAAATGCGGGAATTAAAGTGACTATGTTTATCGATTCTGCTTTAGGGGTTGCTTTATTTGGAGAACAAAGCACAAAAAAACCAACTAAGGTATTTTTAGGGGCAGACGCTCTAATCAACGAAGGCATAATTAATAAAATAGGAAGTTATCCTATTGCGCAAATTGCAAAAAATCAGAAAATTCATTTATATATAGTCGCTGATTCGTGGAAGTATACAAGTAAAAAAATTCGGTTAGAAACTAGAAGTTTGAATGAGGTATGGAATAGAGCCCCAAAAAATATAAAGATAGTTAATCCTGCATTTGAATTTGTTCATAAAAAGTATATTGATAAAATAATAACAGAGTTGGGAATTTTAAGTTATAATGAATTTTTGAGGATAGTTAGGAAATAAAAAATCATTGGGTAATATATGGGATTTAATTAAGTTCTACGGAGCAGGATTTGAGTGAAGCTAGGTGTAATTGAATGAAGTCAGTGAATCGCTATTTCTTATCTCTCTCAGTCTATCAATAAACATCTGATTAGTCTTCTCCAATGGAGGACAGTAGTCAACAAAAAAGCCTTAGATTATTTCATCTTTTTTTCTTTTACTCTTTTTCAATTTCTAGAAATAAACTGTCTACATCTTTTTGTAGTTCATTTAATTTTCCTACTATTAAATTTCTTGAATTAATTAATCTCTCCACTTGTTCTTCTGCAATTTTTATTGTATCGGGTGTATTTTTTTTAACAAAATTTCCTTTTCCAACATCTACTGTCAGATTATCGTCTTTTATTTCAACTGGCAGATAAATCTTTTTACCTAAATTAATAAGAATATTTTTTCCTTTTTCAATTTCGTTTAAACTGCCAATTAGCTCATTTACCTCTTTTATATTCTCTTCTATCATCTGCAATTGGTAATTCAGATTATTGGCTTCCTGTTCAATCAACTGTATTTTAATCGCTTGTTCTGCTTTCATTTTCTAATTTAACTCTTGTTTTGATGAGTTTCCCCGCCTTTTTAAATTCTATCTCACTATTTATAAGCTTTCTTAAAACATTCTTTAAATTATCGATTTTTACCCTTATCTGTTCTGTACTATCTCTCTCTCTAATTGTAACCTCTTTTTTTTTTGATAGTTCATCAATAGTTATGCAGAAGGGAGTTCCAATTTCGTCGTTTCTGGAGTATCTTCTTCCAATGCTTCCTGATTTGTCGTATATAACATTAAACTCTTTTTTTAGCTCTTTGACTATAGACAGAGCAATTTCTTCATATTCTGATTTTTTTATTATTGGGAATACTGCTGCTTTTATTGGAGCTATTCTTGGATTTAACTTTAAAACAGTATTATTCCTTCTTTTATCATAAAAATGGCTTTCAATCATAAAAACTAGAAAAGCTCTTCCTACACCTAAACTCGGCTCGCATACTACATGAGGTAAAAATTTATTCCCCTTTTCATCAGTTATTTCCATGCTTTTTTTTGAGTATTTTTGATGTTGAGAGAGATCAAAATCTCCTCTATTTGCAAATCCCTGTAATTCCCTCCATCCCATTGGAAATTTATATTCTAGATCCCAGGTATCTTTTGAATAGTGACTTCTTTCTTCAGATAAATGCTGTCTTGCTCTAAAATTATTTGAATCTGCTCCTAAAGAAACAAACCATTCATACTCTTTTGCAATCCAGTAAGCATGCCACTCATTTTTTATAATCCCTTTTTTATAGGCTTCATAAACATCCATTAATTCTAGCGGGAAGTTATTTTTTTGCATTTCCTCGCTATATATAAACAATTTAATTCCTTTTATCTCATCTAGATAAGAACAGCTCATTTCTGGAGAGATAAAATATTCTATTTCCATCTGTTCAAATTCTCTAGCTCTAAATAAAAACTCTCTTGGGGATATTTCATTTCTAAAAGCTTTTCCAATCTGAGCTACTCCAAAAGGCAGCTGCAGTCGAGCGTTTTCTTGAACAAATTTAAAATTAGAGAAAATTAGTTGAGCTGTTTCTGGCCTTAAATAGGCTTTAACTGACTCTTCTTTGATGGGCCCTACCTGGGTGGTAAACATAGTGTTGAACTCGCCCCTATTTTCATATTTTGAACTACATTTATCGCATTTTGCCCTTTCTAGTTCATGTTTATCTATTTTGGTTTTGTAGCCGCAATTTTTACATCTAACTGCTATCTCAACAAAATTTGAGACATGGCCAGAGGCTTCCCAAACTTTTGGATTTGTGATTATAGAGCCATCAACTCCTACAATATCGTTTCTATTCTGAACATGATAAATCCACCACTCTTTTTTTATATTATTAACTAATTCTACTCCTAGATGTCCAAAATCAAAAAAGCCAGTTAAACTACCATAAATCTCTCCTGATTGATAGACAAATCCTCTTCTTTTACAAAAAACAGCAAGTTCTTCTATTGAAATTTCTTTTTTTTCTAGTTGGGAAAATTGTTTTTCGTTTTTTTCGCTGTACTGGTTTTTTATTTCATCTGCTCTTTTTTCAGCATTTTTTTTGTCTTTTCCTAGATAAGCGACTATTTTACTTTTAACTTTCTTACCCTCTCTAATGGATTTTTGTAAGTAGTAATACTCTTTACCGCCAATTTTCTTTTTAGTTATGAACATTTATTTACCTACTACAAATTGGTATTTAAAGATTTTGGGGGCTACAAAAAATTATATTATTGTTCCTCTTTATGATATATATCTATGAGAATCAAAAACTTC
>CAYJSY010000073.1:0-3948 GCA_964372925.1 Candidatus Woesearchaeota archaeon | reverse complement strand
TAAATAATTTATAATTCCTATTTTTAAATATTATCAATAAATGAAATTATTTTCTTTAAATATATTATTGACATTAGAAATATTTATAAAGCCCGCTTAACGATTATTATTTATGGTTTTTGATGCTATAAAAAAGGTATTTTCGGGCAGTGACGAACCGGAATATATTGAAATAGATCTTGGAAAAGAAGTTAAGAAAACGAAAGTTCTTGTAAGGCCGTTTGTTCTAAAAAGCTTTGAAGATGTAAATACAATACTAAACTTTTTGAGAGAGGGTTATACAATTGCGATTATTGATATTAAACCATTAAGATCAAAAGATGTAATAGAGCTTAAAAGGGCTATTTCAAAAATAAAGAAAACAACAGACGCTCTTGAGGGCAGTATTGCTGGTTTTGGTGAAAATATAATTATAGTCACGCCCCAATTTGCATCTATTTATAGATTCTCTGAAAAACATTCTTCTAATGTTATGAACGAGTAGATAATTTATATCTTAGTAATTAGCATAAATTTCGTTCCAAATCTAGTTGCTATAATCAATTTAACTATTACTTAAAGATATCAGAAACTTTTTTCGTTTTACCATTGATTAAAACCTCAAAATGTAATTTTGAAGGATTAGAAATTTCTGAGGGCGTAGGTAAAATACAAGAAGTTTTTGATATTTAGTTCGAGTCTATTTATGAACATAACATTGCGATTATCTGAAGTTTGACGAAGTCAAGTTTAGGGATTTTTCATAGGAAATTTCCAGATAATCGCTGTTATATTCTTCCGATGGGAACGAGGGATAGTCTGCAAGACGGTTTTTTGCGAAGCAAAAAAATCCCGAAGAGTTAAATTTAAAAAATTACCTTACTACCTAATATTATGCGAGCAACACATTATCGTGGAAGTATAGATGGAGACATTAAACAGTATTTAATTGAGACAAATTCAAATGGCATAGTATGCCCAACATTTAAAGGATATGAACCATTTAAACAACTTTGGAATTTAGGGGTTGTAACTCCTGAAATTACATCAATACGACTAATGTTTAATATGGGAAGAGGTGATGAGCATTATATAGTTGCTGATAAGGAACAATTAGAAGGCATTGTGGTTAATGCTCATCCTGGACAAGAAGGTCTGCATAATACTAAAGAGCTTCTTACAAAAACTAAGGCAGACTATTGGGAAGTTAATGGGTTGCATCTAAGGGCATTTAGGTAATTTTTTAAATTTAATTGAACATAACTAGATTTAATATAAACAATATCAGAAAAACCCTGCTGTCTTGCCACTAACTAAAGTTGGTGATTTGTTTGTTGGGTTTTTGTGATACAGAAAATTCTTCCGAATGAATTTTTTGTACAGAAAATTGAGTTTCAACAATTTTCTTGTGATCCAAAATTGAAACAAGTAAATTTAATGAAACCACATACTAAATTATATGGTTTCAATTTATGAACATAAAAATATCGAATATAAAACAATACTATTCACCTCTGAAAAATATATTTTAAAAAACAATAAACTTTAAAAACCTGTTATAACTCCAAAATCATAACACATGAAAACCCAAAAGTTATTTTCAATGATAGCTATCCTATTCATAGCTGTATTGCTTGTACTAGTTTCAATAGTTTCAGCACCACATACTGTTTCGCCAAATTCTTTAAAGTTTACTGATCCAGTTAAACAACTGACTTTTACGCTAACTCCTCCAGATGCAATCGGTCATAGTTATACTGCAACAACTCCTACAATTACTCAAGAAGACGGCTCTCAAATAACATTTACTCTATCAGATTTATCGGGCATTACTTCTGCCAAACTAATTAATGTTACTGCAAATAATGTTAAATATGGAAGCTTAATACCCGGAAAAAATTATTTAGGAACTATAGTTATTAAAGATTCTGCTACTCTTTCCGATACTGTAAATGTTTCTGTAAATTTTGTTGGTTCATTTTGCAAAATTGGAGAAAAAGGTAAAGATTTAAAAATAACTAAAGTAGATATAGACAACGCAGACGGAGATGAGGAGGAGTGGACACCATTAGATGAGATAAAAGTAGAGGTAGAGGTTTCTAATGAAGGAAATGAAAAAATAAAAAATGTTTTTGTTGAGCTAGGATTATTAGACTCTCAGGGAAATAATGTTATTGATGACATGGAAGATTTAGATGACGAAGAGATTGACATAGGAAGTATAAAAGATGGAAAAGAAGATAAAGCAGTTTTTACTTTTACAGTTCCGGCAGATTTTGAAGAGGATACTTATAGTCTTGTTGTAAAGGCATTTAGCAAAGATTTAAATGAAGAAAATCTTTGTGTTTCACATTCATCTGATTTAGACAACACCTTTTTCCATAAAATTGATGGAGAGAGAGAAGAAGACGAAGACAAACACATCATTCTTGATAAAATGTTAGTTTCACCATCTCCCGCACAATGTGGAGAGAGAGTTCAGGTTACAGGAGAGGTTGTAAATGTTGGCGATAATGATTATGAAGACCAGATAAAAGTAGTTCTTTTCAATAAGGAGCTCGGAATTAATTTAGAAAAAGTAATAAAAGAAAACTTTGATCAGGGTGATTCAGAAGTAGTAGATTTTGAATTCGATGTAAAGGATAGATCAGAAGAAAAATTTTATGTTTTAGAGTTTACTACTTTTTATGATTATGATGATGGAAATAATGGTTATGACTTAAATTCAGAGGAAACTTTCACTACCTCGCTTAGAGTTGCGGGAAATTGCAGAAGTGAGGCAACTAAGAATGTGGAAATAACTGCAGTTCTAGATGAAGAGACTCCTGAAGCAGTTGCAGGAAAGCAGTTAATAGTTAAATCTTCTATAAAAAATACAGGAGGGGTTGAAACAACTTATACTATTGCAGTTTTAGGAAATAGCGAATGGTCCACTTTGGCTTCAATAGAGCCACAAATATTTTCTTTAAAGCCAGGAGATTCTAAAGAAGTTAATATAGTATTAAGTGTTAATAATGAAGCTCAAGGAGAGAGAGAATTTACAATAAAAACTTCATACGATGGGCAAGAAAAAGAGCAAAAAGTGGCTCTTACAGTTTCTTCAGCACCAACTAACAATCCACAATTAATTCCTCTTATTGAAAATATAAAATCAAATTGGTTTATCTATCTGATAATAATAGTTAATATAATACTAATAATAGCAATAATATTAGTAATAAGAAGCATGGTTTCGCCAAGACCTCTTTAATTCTTTATTTTTAACTATACTAAAATTATTCTAATTTTTTATATAGTATATTCTGTTTTTGGTATAATTAAAAGAATCGTAATTTATCTTTTAGAAATAATCAATTTAAAAAGACAGCCAACATTAATAGACGATATAAAATGAATACTCTAACATAAAAAAACTTATTAATGATGTTCTTTTTATTTGAAAATGTCGCTTTATGATGTACAAAAAGAGGTAGATGAATGGACTAGACAGTTTAATCCTCAATACTGGCCACATTTAGAGCAACTTGCACAACTAGTCGAAGAAACAGGGGAGGTTGCAAGAGAGTTAAATTATCTTTATGGAACCAAGAAAAAGAAAGATGGTGAAAAAATAAATGATCTATCTTCAGAGCTTGCAGATGTTTTGTTTACTATATGCTGTATCGCAAATAGCAATAATCTTAGTTTAGAAGAGGCTTGGAACAATATGATAAAAGAAAAAAGGTATAAAAGAGATAATCAAAGATTTCAAAGAAAACAATGAACTAATTTTTTCTAAAATATATTTTAATACAGCTTGTGATAAACACCTCATTAATTTTAATACAATTAGTAATAACCCTCCCCATTTAGCTATTCATTAATCTCTTATAAACTCCAAATTATATTAGTTTTTTATTAATGATTGATATTAATACAATAATATTCTAACAAACCAATTTAATTAACTATTTAAACAAAATATTTTTA
>CAYJSY010000072.1:0-4033 GCA_964372925.1 Candidatus Woesearchaeota archaeon | reverse complement strand
TGCGAAGCAACGTCCACTGCCTAAAGGCAGTGGTTTACTTTTTTTCTGTATCAAAAAAGCATTGAGTTTTTACCGCCATCTAAAGACCGCTGTTTAGATTCCGGAGAAAATTTTCTCAGTCGAGAAAGCATAGCTTTATCTGGTTTTGGGATTAAAAAATCAGGAATTTTAGGACACAGAAAATTTTAGAGTTTTCTAATGATAATTCCAGAAAACCCAAACAGCTTATCAATTTAAAGTGTAGAAAAACGCAAGGTTTTCTTGATTTTTTTAGAAGTAATCACATAAACACTAAACCCTCTTTTGTTAGAACTGTAAATCTAATCCCTACTGGAAGCGAAAGCAGTGCGGAGATTAAAGCCATATGCTCTTTCCCATCACCACTTGCTATGCTCAATCCAACCTCGGTTCCTTTTAGCTTTCCTCTTAATTTTTCCATAATTTCTTCTTTTAGCTCTAAAATTGAATTTTCTGATATTTCTATAAACTCAAAGTTTTTTTTATTTGTAAATTGTTTCGCAAAATTATCTCCTAACAATATTATCTGATCCCACTCCCCATTATTAATTACTCCAGCCACCTGCCCCCATGTCCCCTTTCCTGACCCTAATAATGCTACCAATTCCATGATTTAATACTCAGGAGCCTAATTCTTAGATTCGACCTTCCTTTCAGTGTTTTACTAGATATCCGCTTTATAATATCGCCTATTTTAACTAGATTTTCCCCTTTCATTTTATTTCAAAAGAGAGGTAAATTTATAAGGTTATATGTTATAAGATAGTGAGATAGCTGATTATATATAAATAGAGATTATTGCAATAAAATTAGTTACTAACAAATAAAATGGCAGAGTAAAAAATTTAGGTAATTTAAGTCAAAATGTTATTTTTTTATCAAAATAAATTTAGTAGAAAACAGCTATTAGAAACTAGAGTTCTGGATTTTCAAAACTGTTAAGATTTAATGAAAGACATCCCTCTATCTGAGATAACTTTAAGAAAATACGAAAAACCAAAAGAACTAGAAAAGAGAGAGTTAGTAAGGAAAATCTGCCTTTCTATAGGATTATTGCAGTTAGGAGATTCTAGAGATGTTATTGTCGATATTCTACTAGTTTTGATAGAAGCAAACAAGAAAAAAGAAAAACTTTCAAGCGAAGAGATAGGAAAGAGTGTCGAGATAGTAAGAAAGAAATACAGCCTGGAAACAAGAGGATTGGCAGAGTCTAATGTTAGGAGGCAATTAAAGAGGTTGAGAGATTTAATGATAGTAGATAAAATAGACAATAATTATTTCTTAAATGAGAATTTAGAATTAAGTGAGATATTTAAAAAAAATATAGAAAAATTTTTATTACCCGGTATAGTAGAGAGAATTAAAGAGTATTTAATGGAATTAGAAAAATAGTTTCAAGAAATAATAATGAGCGGGTTTAATAAAAGTCAAAATCGGAATAGGCACAAATTTTTAGATAAAGATGTTTAAGTGGCGATAAGGTTACAGTATCATACCCCCAAAAAGATTTAAAAACTCATTTTTTATAGGAATATTATCATTGACTACATCATCTATCCTGATTTTTTATGGCTGGATGCATAGGTAGTAGATATACATGGAAGAAAAATTTTTAGAAGCTATAAAGAAACTTAGGGCCATTAATGAAAAGAAAAGGAAATTTGCACAAACAGTGGATTTAATTATAAATTTAAAAGATTTTGATGTTAAAAAATATTCTTTCAGTTCTTTTATTCAGCTTCCAAATATGATAAAAGATAAAAAAATTGCTGCATTTTTTGAAAAAGATAACAAACTAATTAAAACTATAAAAAAAGAAGATTTTGCAGGATACAATGAAAAAAAAGTCATTAAAAAGACTATTAAAGATTACGATTTTTTTATTGCCAATGCTAAATTAATGCCGGCTGTAGCTACAACTTTTGGCAGATTTTTAGGGCCTGTTGGAAAAATGCCAAGTCCACAATTAGGAATTATAATGAATGAAGATGAAAATTCAATAAAAGAGACAGTAAATAGAATAAATTCCAGTATAAAAATAAGGATTAAAGAACCAAGCATTAAAGTTGGAATAGCTAATGAAGGGTTTCAAGATGAAAAGATTGCTGAAAACGCTGTGGCGGTATACAAAAAAGTCCTAGAACTTTTGCCTAAAAAAATTGACAATATTAAAAATGTTAAAATTAAATTTACAATGACAAAACCGGTTGGTGTGGATATAAAATAAAATTTAAAGTATGAAATGATCACTCAAGATAATATCAAGCTGAAGGAAAGACAGGTAAACGCTTTAAGTGAGAAAATTTTGAAAGCTAAAACTTTGATATTAGCGAGTATTAAAAATCTCCCATCAAAACAGTTTCAAGAAATAAAAAAGACTATGAGAAAACAGGCGGATATTAAAGTGGCTAAAAAAAATATTATGATCCGGGCGATAAAAAATACTACAAAGGATAATATTTTACAATTAGAAAACTATATTAAATCTGACTGTGTTTTTGTTATTTCTGATATTGAGGGATTTAAACTTGCCGGCATATTATCAAAAAGAAAAACTCCTGTTTTTGCTAAAACTGGCCAGATAGTTAATGAAGATATCGAGATTAAAAAAGGTCCTACTGATCTGGTTCCCGGGCCCGCCATAAGCGAACTTGGAGCCGTGGGATTGCAAATTTCTGTTGAGGGCGGAAAGATAGCCATTAAACAATCAAAAATTATAATAAAAAAAGGAGGAGTTATAAATCAAGCGACAGCCTCTCTATTACAAAAATTAAATATTCAGCCTTTTAAAATCGGTTTAGATATTTTAGCTATTTATGATGTTGAAAAAGAAAAGATTTATACTGATGTTGAGATTAATAGCGAAAAAAATATCCAGGAATTAAAAAATGCTGTTGTCAGCGCCCTAGGATTATCACAAAAAATTAGTTATTATTGTAAAGAAACAATAGTTTATTTTTTGTCTAAAGCAAGTTTAAATGAGAAAAGTTTAAGTAAACATATTAATAAAAATGGATAGGATTATAAAAGTTAATAGACCGTATTTTGAAAAAGCAATTAGATATAATAATATCAAATTTAGGACTCCATTATTAAAACTAAATGGAGTAAAATTTGAAGAATTAATAAAAATACAGTTAAATAGACGGGAGGAAAAATAATGGAATATGTTTATGCTGCACTATTGCTGCACAAATTGGGCAAAGAAGTTAATGAGGAAAATTTAAATAAAGTTCTTCAAGCTAGTGGTGCACATATAGCAGAAAGCAAAGTGAAAAGCCTTGTTATAAGCTTAGAAGGCGTAGATATTGATAAAGAGCTTGAATCTGCTGTTGTAGCAACCGGGCCTGTTAAAAAGGAATCTACAGAAGCAAGAGCAGAAGAGCCTAAAGAAGAAAAGAGAGAGGCGGCCGCAGAAGGTCTTTCAGCTCTATTTGGATAAACTTATAGTAAATGAAATTAATTTCCAGATATTTTAATTTCATTTCCTAAATATCAAGTAAAAATTATACTAAAATTAATTTCCGTTGGTATAATAAGGTTTAATCAATTTGGTATATAGATTTAAATTAAAGTCTAATACAGAAAAAAATTAGCCATATTTAAGCAATGAATACTGCTTTGTAGCATCTTTTTTTCTGGCTCAGAACCAGAGAAAACTTTCCAAGTTTTCTTGACCTAGAAAATATTTTTCAGATATTTTCTCTTGACTTCAAATAAACCATCGTCATCAGAAATTAGAGATTTATGATTCTTCAAAATTACATTTTGAAGTTTTAGGCGATGGTAAAACGAAAAAAGTTTCTGATATAATAAAAATCGAAAAGGATTAAATAGCAATACTATACTATTTTATATAAAATAAATAATTAGCTACTATAAAGTTATTACAAATAGAAAACTTTATAAACTAGCTTTTATACTAATTCATACTATTAAAAGATAACTGAATAAAAAAACAAAATGCAATTTAAAATACCAAAAACATATATGGGAATGCCTATTAAAGGCGCAA
>CAYJSY010000071.1:0-4064 GCA_964372925.1 Candidatus Woesearchaeota archaeon | reverse complement strand
TTTGTTAATTCAATCGCTTTTTCAACAGATAACCTTGTATAACCCTGGTTGATTAAAGAGAATCTTAACGCATCTAGAGTATATCCTTTTTTTAAATTTTTCTTAATGTGATTTGCTAGCTGTTCAATAAACGTTGCCATGAATTATAAAAGAAGTTCGCATTTAAAAGATTTGTGAGGTTTTAGTTTAATAAATAAATAGAAGATTAATATCTGAATGTTAATAGTAGTTATATTTAATTACCATTCATTCTCCAAAATAATTGTAAAGATTATTGATTAATATAGGAGGTGAGCCGCCTTGGTTGCTTATGCAACAGATAGCTCGCAAACTTGCGGTTTGCTTGATTATTCTAATCCCAATTCTTCAAACTTCTTATGCAGGGAATCATTTATTATTATATGCGCTTTTTTTAGATAAATTTCTGTATTTTCTAAATCCTTTAATTTATAGCATTTTATTGCAGAAACCATGATGTCTGCAACATTTTCGACATTAAAATCAGCTGGGGTACACCTTTTTAATATAAAGACAATCTCGCTTTTAATTTCTTTATAATCTTGGTTTTTGTAAGCAGAGAACAAGTCCATAGATTGAGCAACTGCCTTTTCAGGGAACTCTTTTTCTAGTTGCCCTATAATCTTAAAACAATATTGGAGAGTTAGATTGGGTACACATACTTCTAATTCCTCTCTTAGCTTAGTTTTAACCGCTTTTTCTTTAAAATAGCTAATAGGTAGAGGGATTACATTACAGCAATGCTCTTCATTTTTTATAGCATCGTCTATATAGAAACAAGGGTCACCAAACGTAATCAAATCAATATCGTCATGCTCAATTTTATGTCCTGATATCGCCTCTATCGCCCAGCTACCTGCGATCATACCATTAAAATTTTCTTTTTTTTTAAAAAATCTGTTATTTATTTGAACTACTCTTTCATAGCTTCCAGTAGGATTATTATCTTGAAGAAAGAATTCATTAATCTCCGATACTAGTTTGGGTAATTTCATTTTCATTACCCTCTTTTTCTGATTCTACTACTATCTTTGCATTATCTTCTTTATACTTCTCTTCCCAATATTTCATTAGTTTTCCTGGCATTATATACTGAAGGATGACTCAATAATAAATCTTTCTCACGATATTTTTATCAAAACGCAATATTTATATACTTAATGTATTAATAGATAAAATGGAACATATATCTTTAGACTTAAAAGATAAAAAAATACTTTATCAATTAGATGTAAATGCGAGACAATCAAATGCACAAATTGCTAAAAAAGTTGGTCTGAGCAAAGAAGTTGTGAATTATAGGACTAAGCGTTTAGAAAAAGAAGGCTTTATACAAGGATATCATGTTATAATTAATTTTTGGAAATTGGGATATCAAACAATAAGAGTTTATCTAAAGTTAATTGACGCGTCCCCTTCTGATAGACAAAACTTGATTAATTATCTAGTCAAAAATCATTCGGTGCTTTTTGTATTGAAGACCGAAGGAGAATTTGATATCGGTTTTGGCGTTACTGTAAAGAATTTACTTTCTTTTGAATTATTTTTTAAAGAAATAGAAAAAAAATTCAAGCAATTTATAATTAAAAAATATATTTCTGTATATACTCATATTTTTCATTTTCATAGAGCATATTTTTTAAGTAAAAAAAGAGATGATTCTGATTCAATCGTCATCAGTGAAGAACCTTTAATATTTTATGATGATAAAGATATTTCGATATTGAAGCTTGTAGCAAATAATGCAAGAATGTCTTTATTAGAAATTTCCAAAAAACTCCGTATGGCTCCCAGAACTATTGCTTATAGAATTCGTCAAATGGAAAAGAAGAAAATTATCACAGCTTATCGCGCCATTTTAGACATAACTAAATTTGGCTTTGAATCTTACAAAATAGATGTTGTCTTAAAAAATGCTAAGGAATTGAAGGATATAATTTCTTATTGTCATAGCAACCCTAATATAATTTTTATTGTACAAACCATAGGTGGGGCTGATCTAG
Source organism: Candidatus Woesearchaeota archaeon (assembly GCA_964372925.1). GTDB lineage: Archaea > Nanobdellota > Nanobdellia > Pacearchaeales > GW2011-AR1 > ARS1285. The sequence continues at coordinate 2,043 of CAYJSY010000071.1, read as the reverse complement.
AATTTGGTGTTGAAATTTCTAATAAAGAAAAACTTAATGTTTTATTAGAAGAAATGAGAAAGAAATTTGAGGGCATAAGAACAATAGATTATTCCAATATGTCAGGATACGAAAAATATACTTACTTCTTACAATAATCCTTCTGTTTTCTAGGAAATTTAACTCGCCGAAAGAATTAAAAACTTAAATTTTTTATAATAATCATATACGCTCATCCTTGCTTAGGCAAGGGATGGGCACTTTTCAATATGAAAAGAGTTGCAGTTTTTATTGATGGTAATAATTTTTATTTCGGTTTGAGAAAGTTATATGGAAAAAATAAGAGTTTGAAAGACTTTGATTTTGAGAAGTTAGGTGGATAGTAAACTAGTACTTTGTCAACCTGCTAATATTTCTTCACATTTATTTATAAAACTATAAGCATCTTTTTTAATTTTTTCAGCAATTTCTTTTGTTGTTTGTTTTGTTATGCTATATTGCGCAATTTCTCTTTTATGTCTTGCGTCAGAAAGTTTTTCTATTTCTTCTTTTTGAAAATGTGCATTTTTCATCAGCAATAAATCTTTATCATTTAATATTTTATCTTTAATAAAATATTCTTCTAAAACAAAAATGGTTGCTTTATGATTTTTGCTTCTAAAACCTATTTTAGCAAGCAAGGCTAAAGCAGATGTATACATTGCATAATATCCAGTAATCACAACCCATTCATACGTTGTGTAATTTTCCGGAATAGCTAATTTCTCTCTAAACTTCTTATCCGTCTGTATTTCAGATAAAATTCTTAATGTTAAAAGGTTGCTTTTGGCTTTATTAAGATATTCATTTACTAAAGATTTGGATGTATCGTCTTTAAACAAAAGTCCTTTTTTGAGATAAAATTTTATTGGCCTTTTCATTTTAAATAAGCGTGATAAAAGAATAATTCGTATCCTTTAAAGATTATGCCGAATCTAACCAAATCATTCCAAAATACTTTATTTTCCAGTTTTATTTTTGCAAACTCAGATTTTATTATTACAACTGGAGCAAATTCAAGATTTGTTTCGTATCTTAATCCCTTTACTTCTTTTTCTATCTTTTTTTTATTAGAACCTACACAAAGAACATCAACATCACTATTTTTTCTTTCAGTTCCTTTAGCATAGCTTCCAAAAATAGCTAAAAAGTCTACATTTTCTTCATTCAATTTTGATAATGCTCTAAATATCCTGCCATGTTTTTCAGAAAAATCTTTTAGTTTTTGTTTTGCATAAAAAATAAACGCTAATTTTACCTCTTCTTTTTGAAAATCAGTCTTATAAACAGATGTTTTCCCAAACTTCTTAACAGAAACGAGTTTTTTATTAGTAAGCCGTTTTATAGTTCTATGAACTGGCTCGTAGGAAAGCCCGGTTCTTTCCATTATTATTTTTAATGTTATCTCATTTCCCTCTGGAAAAAAGCTTTTTAATACTTTTAATTCTGTTTCATTTAACATTTTACATATTATTGTTTAAGCAATAATATTATTGGAATACCAATATTTAAATGTTACTGATACACTTGCAATGGTTATGATATGGAGAAGATGGGAAACTTAGTCAAAATTTAGAGTGTTATATCTTTTAGTTTAATGACTAAATGGTAAACAAGACCAATATCTAAAAATAATTATAAAAACCTTACGATTAAGCAAAGCTTTTATACTTCCTTCATTTTCTTAATAATAATGATGATAAAGAGTGTAAAATGGTTTTGTTTAGCTTTTTTCAGAATCTTATAAAAGGAGTCCTGCTAGAATTCGCAATTTTAACTGAAATCGGAATTATGATTATTATTGCTACTTTGCTTGCTTTTTTAGGGCTTAGTTGAAAAAATCCGATAAATAAAGTAATTAATCTAGTGCATAAAGAAGGTTTTAATTATTTGCCTGTGGTGGATAAAGACAAAAAAGTTTTAGGGGTTATTACTCCAAGCAGTGTTATAATTTTTTAAGAGATAAATAGATTATTTTTTATCCTTTTCTACCTTAGGATGTTTGTGCCCCATACTTAATCTTTC
>CAYJSY010000070.1:0-4172 GCA_964372925.1 Candidatus Woesearchaeota archaeon | reverse complement strand
GGTCTCAAAAACTTCAAACAAACCATCGCCCTCAGAAATTTCTAATTTCTGATCCCTCAAAATTACATTTTGAAGTTTTAGGCGATTGTAAAACTAAAAAAGTTTCTGATATAGATAAAACCTTACTAGATGCAAATTAACTTCTTAAATATCTTCTAACAAAATTTTCATCATAGTTAAGTGCTCTAATAATGAATTCGCTTTTTTCAATCAAACCTTTTTGCCTATTTATAACGGCCTCTGGAGAATAATGAATATCTTTCAGTTTATCATAAAGTTCTTTTCTTTTTTCTAACTGTTCTAAAGCTATTTTTTTTAGATAGTAATAATTATGATCACTTTTTGGAGTATTGTTTATAATAGAACCAATATAATCCGTTAATATCTCTCTTCTATTTTCAAGCCTATTATCAACTAAATCTTTTTTCATTCTATTTATCCTATTAATTATATTAATTTCTTTAAAATAAATATCTCTTTCCGATTCTTTTTCTATTCTTCTTAAATTTTCTAGAGAACATATATAATCCCAATCAGTCTCTGCTTTATCTAAAAAAAATTCTATAGTCTCTTTATTGCTTCCGGACATATTTAACACATATTTTATTGAATAAACTCCAAATTGTATATTTTTTATATCTGGTTCTTGCAGATTTTTGAATATAGAGTATAAATATTCTGCCAATAATTCTGGATTTCTCTCGTTTGGTTTACCTAAAATTAAATGACGAAAATCGAATAAAGGACATTTATCTAGTTTTTCTTGCTCACTGACAACTACATCCACCTTATTATAAAATATAAAATTGTTTGAGCTTTCAGATAAAAAATCGCCTAATCCAAGAATTTTTTCTGGGGCTGCTGGATAATAAATAACTCCCTCTCTTGATAAGCCTCTATTTATTAATTTAGGAATTAAATCAGAATTTTCGTAAAGAGCAGAAACTCTCTCTAAATATGACCCTGCCTCGCTTGTTCCAATATATTTTTCTGATTTAAGCTGCTGAATTGCTCTTAATTTTAGCTCTAAATTTTTTTTGTTTGGCATGTTTATTTTGATCTTAAATTGATCAGAAATAATCTAAATATTATTTGTTATTAATATTCAAAATATTTTCTATAGGTAGGAGAAATTTTAGATAAGTCTAATTCCTTAGATGGTATAAGACAAACACCTCTTATTAAATCAATCTCAAGTTCAGATTCTTCTAACAAGTTTTCTAAAACCTCATTTGTTTCTTTTTTAATCATTGAGAATAAATCTCCTTTAATTTTTTTATCTAATTCTAAAGCTCTTTTTTTAACCTCTCTTGAAATTGAGAGATGTCTAGTTCTACCTTCTATTAATAGAGGATAAACTAAATTGTAAGCCTTGCCAAACTCTCCTAATAAATAAAAATTTTCTGCCTCTTCAATGTTTTGTCTACATTTTATTCTACTATAAATAAAGAAAGGAGTATAAACTAAAGTCATTACTCCAAAACCAGCAAGCATTCCAACAAAAGTTTCTTCCATTATTTTATTAAGGGATATATTTATTTAAAGATTTTCAAACCCCTAGAAGAATCGGTGTCATACAAAAAAGCATGTCCTGACTCTTCCGGGGAAAAAGAGGTGATATTATTAATGAATAATGAGAGTATTTAAATCTTTCTATTAGTTATAACTTGATAATGACATCAGTATACTAAAGAGTACACCCTAATCTGTAACTTATCTTTATTCAATTAAAGCAAAACTTATAAGCGTTATCTGGCTTTTATAGAAATGAATTTGAATAGCAAAGAAAAAGCCAGCGAAAAAATAAATCAAAATCAGGTATATGATGTAATAACCAGCAAAAAACCTGACTGGCAGGAAATTATCTACGACTTAATTAATTCAGAACAGCTAGATCCCTGGGATATAGATATTGTTTTATTGACAAAAAAATATTTTGAAAAAATTGAGGAAATGGACGATTTAGACTTTTATACCTCAAGCAAAGTTTTATTATCAGCATCACTGCTTCTTAGAATTAAATCAGAATTTTTATTAAATAAACATATAAGAAGTATAGATGAAATTTTGTTTGGAAAAAAGGAAGAAATTAAAAATCAGATAGAAGAGATTGAGCTAGATTATGATGAACTGCCCACCCTAATACCCAAGACGCCACTTTCAAGATTAAGAAAAATTACCCTTCCTGAATTGATGAGTGCTTTGAATAAAGCTATAAATACAGAAGCTAGAAGAATAAATAGAGAGGTCCAGATTAAAAGAGCCAGAAAACTTTCAGAAATCAATATTCCAGTTTTTAAAAGAACTAATTTAAAAGAGAGGATAAAACAAATGCATTCAAGAATTATTATATCCCTGAAAAAACCAAAACTTGAAAAAATAGCTTATACTGATTTAGTTGGAAAGGAAAGAGAGGAAAGAATAGCATCTTTTCTTCCGATTTTACATTTAAATGATGGTAAAAAATTATGGATAGAACAGAACAAACATCTAGAAGAGATATGGATTTATCTTTATGAATATTTTGAGGAAAATAGAGCTGAACTTTTACAGGATTTAGAACAAGAAATCGATGATATAAATAAGGAAATTTTATTGAGTCAGGAGGGGATAGAAGAAGATAATTTAGAAAAAGCTAGAGATAAGCTGGAAGAGAGGAGGATGTTAGAAGAAGAGGTTAAAAAAGAATTGGAGGATTTAAAAATAGACAATAAAAATGAAATTTTGTAAAAAAATAAAACAATTGTACGCAATTGTTAAAAATCATAAAAACTAATTAAACAAATAAGGATTTAAAAATTTTAAGAATAAATATCTAAAAATTTACCAAGAATTATACTAATCACTGAATATAATAAAAATGATAAAAGAAGATATAATCCGGGCTTATGCTTTAAAAAACGCCATAGAACATAACGGCAAGACTATGCTAAATCCGGTAATAAATTCTTTATTTAAGGAGGGTCTTAAAAAAGAGCAAGTTAAAGATGTGATTATAAAAATAAAAAATATTATAAATGAAATTAACGGCTTTGATTCAGAAAAACAAATTGAGGAATTTTCTAAAATAGATAATTTAATAAGCCACAGAGAAACAAGAGAAGGCTTACCAGATTTACCTAATGCAAAAATAGGCAGAGTAATAACAAGATTCGCACCATCCCCAAGCGGACCCTTGCATATAGGGCATGTTTTAAGTTTGCTTCCTAATTTTCTTTATACTCAAAAATACAATGGCCTTTTTTACATTAGAATTGAAGACACAAATCCTGATAACATCTACAAACCAGCATATAAAATGATTAAAGAAGAATCAAAATGGCTATGCAAAAACAAAGTTAAATTTATTATACAATCAGAAAGGATGGGCCTTTATTATAAATATATTAAAAAACTAATAGAAAAAAATTCTGTTTATGTTTGTACCTGTAATTCGGAGGGATTTAAAAATCTAATTTTAAAATCAGAGTCCTGCCCCTGCAGAAATCTTTCTAAAAACGAACAGCTAAAAAGATGGAAAAAAATGTTGGATAAAAATGGCTATACTCAAGGAGATGCTGTTTTAAGATTTAAGGGCAACTTAAATGATCCAAATCCTGCAATGAGAGATTTTCCTCTCGCAAGAATTAATATTAATTCCCATCCTCTGCAGAAAAATAAGTATAGAGTATGGCCTCTAATGAATCTTGCTGTTAGTGTCGATGATATTGAACAGGGCATTACTCATGTTATAAGAGGAAAAGACCATAAAGACAATGCAGAAAGACAGAAAATGATTTACAAATCATTAGGAAAAGAAAAAAAATATCCATGGATAGCTTTTATAGGAAGAGTGCATTTAAACGAGTTAAATTTATCTACCTCAGAAATAAGAAAAGATATTGAAAAAGGAAAGTACAAAGGATGGGACGATATAAAACTGCCAACAATCTCTTCATTAAAAAAACAGGGATATAAGCCAGAAACTTTTTGGAGATTTGCAGAACAGCGCGGGATATCAGAATCAGATAAAATTATTTCTAAAAAAGATTTTTTTGACGTCTTGAATAATTTTAACAAAAACAGATAAATTTTTTTAGTATAATTTTTTGATAGAATTAAAATCGATAATTTATAAATCAGAAACTTTTTTAGTTTTACAATCGCCTAAAACTTCAAAATGTAATTTTGAG
>CAYJSY010000069.1:0-4230 GCA_964372925.1 Candidatus Woesearchaeota archaeon | reverse complement strand
AGATTTTCTGTGCCCTAAAATTCCTGATTTTTTGGTCTCAAAAACTTCAAACAAATCTACGCCTAAAGGCGTAGGTAAAATACAAGAAGTTTTTGATATTTAGGCGGCAAATGTTGTTTTGAAAATGCTTTTAACAACATATGATCTTAGCTTCAATGAAAAATCTGCTAAAAATAGAATTGGTTTTAAGTTTTAAACTTATTTTCTTGCAGCATAAGTATCTGTTGGAATTCCCCCATATCATTTGATTCTATTATTAAATTGAACATTTTCGCAGATATAAGTTTCAGATATATATTTTACAGTATATATTTTCTCTTTTAAAAATATTTAAAAATAGCAATTATAAAATTTATTATATATTATTAGTTTTATAGTGTTATAAAAACTAGATAAACTAGCTAAATAAGAAATATGTATTTTTAATACAATGAATGAAAAACAGCCGATATTTATTTTACCAGCAAATACAGATAGAATAGTAGGCAGAGATGCCCAGAGAAATAATATATTAGCAGCAAAACTTGTTAGTGATTGTATTAAAACAACTCTGGGTCCCAAAGGAATGGACAAAATGCTTGTAGACTCTGTGGGGGACATAACCATAACCAACGATGGAGTTACTATCTTAGAAAAAATGGAGATTGAACACCCTATTGCAAAAATGATGGTTGAGATTTCTAAGACACAGGAAGAAGAAGTTGGCGATGGAACTACTACTGTAGTAATGTTAGCTGGAAAACTTTTGGAGAATGCTGAAAAGCTTTTAGATATGAAAATACATCCAACAGTTATAACAAAAGGGTATATTCTTGCTGCTGAAAAAGCTAAAGAATTTTTAAAAGAATTAGCTATAGATTTTAATAATAGAGAGGACATCTTAAAAAATATTGTTAGAACTGCTATGACTGGCAAAGCGGCAGAAGCTGCAAAGGAAAAATTCTCTGAGGTAATAATTCAGGCCATAGATCAGATTGGAAAAGATAATATAGATATAAATAATATAAAAATCGTAAAAAATAAAAGTAATAGCATTAATAATACTAGATTGATAAATGGTATTATTATAGACAAAGAAAGAGTTAGCATGGATATGCCCTCTAGTGTATTAAAAGCCAAGATTCTTTTATTTTCAGAGGCACTAGAACTAAAAACCCCGAACGAAACAAAAATTTCTATTAGCAATCCAGCTCAACTGCAAGAGTTTATTGATAGAGAGGAGAGGGTACTGAAAGAGATGGTTAGAAAAATTAGCGGCAGAGCTAATGTTATATTCTGTCAGAAAGGGGTAGATGATATTGTTCAGTATTATCTTGCTAGAGAGAGTATTTATGCTTGCAGAAGGGTGTCTAAATCTGATATGGAGAGTTTAGCTAAGGCTACTGGAGGAAAAGTTATAAGTAATTTAAATGAATTTGATGAGTTGGATTTAGGATATGCAGAGTGTGTTGAGGAAATAAGGCATGGTAATGAAGCCATGACATATATTCACGGATGTAAAGATCCAAAATCACTGACAATTTTAATTAATGGCGGCTCTGAACATGTTATGGATGAGATGGAAAGAGCGTTAAAAGATGGATTAGGGGATGTTGCTGCAGTTATTAAAGATAAAAAGGTTGTAGCTGGAGCAGGGGCTATAGAAATTGAGTTGGCTAGAAGATTGAGAATATTTTCAAATACACTTTCTGGAAGAGAACAGCTAGCTATTCAAGAATTTGCAAATGCACTTGAGTTTATTCCAATAACTCTAGCAGAAAATGCCGGTTTAGACCCAATAGAAATTTTGACAGAATTAAAATCAAAACATGATAATGGACAGAAAAATGCGGGAATTAATATTTTTACTAATAGAGTTGAGGATTCATTAAATAATGGGATTATAGAACCATTAAGAATAAAGACTCAGGCTATTTCTTCTGCATCAGAAGTTGCAGTAATGATTTTAAGAATCGATGATGTTCTTGCCAGCAAGGGTTCTGGAAGCTCTGGAGTCAGGGGGCCTTCTGGAAGTCGCGGAATGTATGAGGGGATGGAGTAATAACCCAAAAGCTTTAAAAACTATAAATATTAGAGAATTTAAATAAATTAGAGGAAAAAAATGAAAAAAGAATTTGAAGAAGAGTATAATGAAGATGACGAAGAATTTGAAGAGGACGACAGTGAGAATGAAGAAGAGGCAGAGTCGGACTCAGTAGAGTAGTATTATAAATTTATAATTGCTATATTATTTTTTTTATCTATTTCTTTTATCTTATTTTCTCTATCAATTACAAAAGTTATCTTTTTTGGGTTTAGACGAATCAGTTTTAAATTTTCAATTTCTAGTGAGATTCCGGAACCTAATTTAAATTTTTCCAGATCAAATTCCTCTGCCAATTCTTCATCATCTAAAATTGAAAGTTTTGTATTTTCAGAATCTATTGAACCAGAGTTTTTAATAGTAAGACTAAAATCAAGATAGATGCCCTTTTTTGTACTTTTAACTTCAACAAAGTATAAGTCAGGAAGATTTGGCTGAGAGTATAATTTATTTAATTTTTCGATAATTGAATCATCTAATTTTTGATCACAGGACTCTATAAAAGGGTACATTAAACTATTCTTGTCAGTTAAATGATCAAAACCAAAAATATGCATTAACTCGTGCAACTGAACATTTGGATAGTCACATTCTACTGATTTGATCTTATTTTCATACAAAAGAATTATTCCATTTGTTATTACATTAAATTTGCCTGTATCAATTATTTCTTTTGCGCCTCCCTCTCCGGCTACAAAGTGTTTTTCACTATTTGGCTCTTTAACTTCTTTTGTACAAGTTACATCAATATCCGGATTGTTAGTTGTTGGGTAAAAGGTTATTATGTTAACTTTTTTTGTAAGCTCTTCAAAAGCCTCTAACATTTTTTGCTTCTTTTTTTCTTCGCAATTATTGTCTAGATGATATGAAATCTGATTGTGATTAAATTTCATATTTGGATAGAATTGTTTTATTTCTGAATTTAATTGGACCGGAGCATTTTGCTGAATTTCTATATCCAATTTTTCCGGAGCTCTTGGAAAGTATATATACAAAAAATATGATAAAAAAACAATCAGGGATAAAATAAATATAATTATTATAAAAAAGAATATTTTTGAGGTGTAACTCTGCCCACGTTTATTTATTTTATGAATCATTTAAATATTAATACAGAAAAAAAGTAAACCACTGCCTTTAGGCAGTGGACGCTGCTTCGCAACGTCTTTTTTTCTGGCTCAGAAACTTTCAAACAAACCATCGCCTAAATGCAATGGTAAAACGAAAAAAGTTTCTGATTATTAAAGTTGCGATTAGCTTTTTTTGGAATGTAAGCAATTTCTAACTTTATTCTGTCCGGATCTTCAAAAAACACGGCATAATATCCTTTACTATACTCTGGAAAATGTTTTGGGCCATCATACAAAGTTTTTATTTTATTTCTATTTAAAAAATCAGAGACAAATTTATCAACCTCTTCTTTGGAGTTGACTCTAAATGAAATATGGTTTAAACCAGTTGCCTTTCTGTGAAATTTCTTATCTAAATACTTTTTATCTGTTGCGATAATCCAAAAATCAGTATTTCCATTACTTACCCCTATATGTTCATTACTTTCATCAATAATTTTATACTCAAGATAAGAAAATAGTTTTTTATAGAAAGGTAAAGAAATTTTTGGATAGGATACATTTAGTTGAATATGGTAAACAGATACTTTCATTATATCTAATAAAGATATATCAATAAAAACCTTTCTAAAATGATTTTTTTCTGGATTAACAAAAATTTAACTCAGCTCTAAAATAGCTTCAGTTAAATCTCCTGTTTTTTCAAGGGCTTTTACGGCTTCCTCTTTTGAACACCCTGTCTTTTCTATTATTATCTTAATATCCTCATCTAAATTAGTTTCTTCTTTAACATCACCAGAAATCTGAAAGGTTTCCTGCCCACTCATTTTTATTTTAAGAATGCTAGGATTATCAATAATAATCTTTTTTTTGCCCTCTATAACAACTCTACTTGCACTAATTTCTTCTTGAGCTATGCCCAGCTGTTTCATCATAGCCTGCATTTTTTTTGGGTCTATATTTGGGAACATTTTTTTATGGAATATATATCAAAAACTTCTTTTATTTTACCTACGCCTTTAGGCGTAGATTTGTTTGAAGTTTTTGAGACCAAAAAATTCCTTTCAGGAATTTTAG
>CAYJSY010000068.1:0-4340 GCA_964372925.1 Candidatus Woesearchaeota archaeon | reverse complement strand
AAACCTACGCCCTCAGAAATTTCTAATTTCTGATACTTCAAAATTACATTTTGAATTTTTAGGCGATGGTAAAATACAGGAAGTTTTTGATCTTATTTTTTTCTGGACAGGAAAAAACTTTATTTAAAACAAAGTTCTTTGCGATGCTTGTTTTTTCAACTCATCTAATTTTTTTAGCTGGTTATTAATTCTTTCTTCAGAAAATTCGTATTTTAACAAGACCTCTTTAATTTTTTTAGGATTTATTTTTGGAAAATCTATTTTTGTTTTTTTATTTATATTAGGATTCTGAATTTCGTTATAAATTGTAAGCCAGTCAAAATCCATCTCATATTTGCTGAATTCAGAATTTTTTTCTATAGCTTCAAATATCTTTTCTTTTGTTTTAAACTCTCTTACAATTTTTAGCGATTTTTTTGGACCTATTCCTTTAATCCCGCCGGGGTTATAATCCGTTCCACAAAGAATTCCTAGACAAACGAGCTGTTCCTGGTTAATCGAGAGTATATTTAATACATTATTAAGCTCTATTAGTTGTGGATAGACCTCCACATATCCTGCCGGTGTTTTTCTTCTTCGCGATAGACTTAAATTTTGTATTAATTTTGGAGCCTGAAATATTAAACAATCATAATCTTGAGAGGCAACTGCATAAACATTACTTTTTTGCGCAAGAAAGCTTGCTTGCGCCTCTCCTTCTCCTGGAGCCTGTATAACTGCTATTCCCATTGCCTCTAAAAGCTCTTTACTTTCTTTTATTTTTTGTTCATCTAGATAAGAATCTGATTTAGAATATTTTTTCATTAATTCTATATCATTTTCTTTAACAGCAATTTCATATTTTTCTTTTGTTAATTCTTTAATCTCTTTCCTATTTTGCCTGGTTTTTTCTTTTATAGCCGGAGCATCTCCATCGAAAACATAGATAAGAGCTATTCCTTCTAATATTAAATTCATATTTCTATAAAATAATCCAGATAGATGACTTGTTATGTTTCCTTTCGAGTCTTTTAAAGGCGTGCCGTCTGGCTGCCTTATAGTTGTTAAAAACTGATAAATTGCATTAAAAGCGTCTACAGAAATTGTTTTTCCCTTTAAATCTGAAAAGGCAATTTGTTTTTTCGGAATAATTTCTCCTATTTGCAAACCCATTAATAAAAAAGGAAAAAAGAGTTAATAAGTATTTCTTATGCCCATAAATTGAAAACTACCTAATCTATTATCTGATTTTATATCTAGCTTTCAATTTTGGATTACAAGAAAATGTGCTACATTTTCTGTTATAATACAGAGCAAAAATAAACCTCTGCTTTTAAGCAGAGGAGGTCGCAATGAAGGCAACGTCTTTTTTTCTGGCCCAGAAACTTTCAAACAAACCATCACCCTCAGAAATTTCTAATCCTTCAAAATTACATTTTGAAGTTTTAGGCGTAGGTAAAATACAAGAAGTTTTTGATATCAAGAATTAAATTAATAATTTGTACTTCCTAATTTTATGTGTAACAAAAGAGCTGACATCTACTTAAAATGGTAGTTAATAAAACTCTTCTAAAATTCTTATAGACTCTTTTAGCCATTTTATTGGGTCTTGACCATATGTATTAGAAAAATAAACAGCGGTTTCAATCTCCTGCATGCTTATTAAATCATTTCCTATAATTTTCTTGCCTTTTTCATCTCTATAATCTTCTGAAAGTTTCATTGCAAAATTTGAATAATTCCCGTAATTTTCTCTTAATTTAGCAATAACAATTTTAGCTAGAAAGGGAAATGTTCTATGTAGATAGTTTCCAATAGCTCCTTTGTTAGTAGTTGCTACGCTTCCCCCTCTTTTGTTAATTGACTCATAACCCTGCACCGGCATAGATAATGGCAGGGCGATTACAAATCTTTCTAATTGTTTAGACATTTTATAATTTAAGCACCCCTGATTCTTCAACTATTTTAACTTCTAATTTACAGTCGCCTAAACTTAGTTTATCTCTATTATTTAAAACAAATCTCCTTCCTCTGTCTATCCTCTTCCCGTTTATTGATGTACCATTAGTGCTGTTAGTATCTTCAATTTCTATTTTTTCTCCATCATTATAAATTTTACAATGATATCTTGACATGGCATCATTTTTATTTTTATTTATTCTAATATCTGCTGTGCTTCCCTCATAATTTCTACCAAGTATAGATTCTCCATTGCCTATTTCCAGTTCTTCGTCTCCTTCATCTTTTGTTATTATAAGATAAGCTTTATTTATCATATCTAATTATAGTAAGAATAGTTTATAAATCTTTTTACTTGTTATCACTTTTAAAAAGTTATAAATAAAATAACAATAGCCAAAATACAGTATTTCATATATAAATAGAGAATTATCCTTTTTTCTGGCCACAATCACGTAAACTCTTTTACCAAGATATCTTCTAGAAATGTCTGCTTTAGCCGATGTTCTGATAGAAGCAACAACTTTTTCTGACAATTCTATAAGTTCTATTAAATGCAGAATGAAAACTCTCGCAATGAATTCTTAGATATTCACAAATTAAAATCAAGACACTCTAAACTAATCTAACAATCGGGGATTCAACCCTAATTTCATCAATATGTATATAAGGAATAGGTTTATCTGTACCTGATTTTACTGCAACTAAATCCTGTCGAGGATTGTGCAAATTAGCGGACATTCGCGCAACCTGTTCTTGAGTTAATAATTCTTCTTTATCTTCATGAATCTCTGGTTTTCTGCTAAAATCTTTTAAATGCCCAATAACTGAAGTTACTCCTTCAAACGTGTATACCACATCTTCCCATGAGCGAATTCTGTTTTTTGCATGTTGCCACATATAACGCGGGTCAAGAAAAATTTTATAATTCATTTTGCAAAGTGCTTGTACCTCCTCGGGCCGCATTTCAATAGTTTTCATGGCTGGTTGATCCATTGCCAATTTTTCATAATCTGTTTTTTCAAAACGCAGCCATCCCTCTCGCGCAGCTTCCTCATACAAGGGAGTACCCGGATATGGCATGATGACGGTTGACTGATGAATATCAACCAACCCCTTTATCATTAGATCTTTTGCCAGATTAAATGTTTGAATAGCATCTTTTTTTGTTTCCCAGGGATAGCCAACCATCATGGTTATATGAATAGTAAGTCCCGCATCTTTTGCGTCTTTACAATGCTGATGAACTAATTTAACGTTTGTTCCCTTATCTAATTTATCAATTGTTTTCTGGCATCCACTTTCAAGTCCAAATTTCAGTAGCCTGAATCCAGCTTTTTTCATGAGTTTATACATTTCCGCATCAACCCATCCAAACCTCATGTTGCAAGAATACATGACTTTGTTATTATAGCCCGAATCAATCATAAGCTGACAAAACTTTTTTAGCCAGGGGCCCGGAGGAATCGTTCCAGCATCATCAAATATTTCCTTCGCTTCATAGTTATCAACTAAATGTTTTACCTCTTCAAAAGTATTTTCCGGCGTACGCTGTTTGTATGTTCCTTTTGGATATAGTGCGTGATCCCAGACGCAAAAGGTGCACTTTCCCCAGGCACAATCTCGCGCAGACATAATATAAAATTGAGGCCTTCCTTTAAGGTTAAACTCATCCTGATAATTCATATACTTTGTTAATGTTCTGTCGGGAAAAGGAGCATCATTAATATCTTTTTTTCTGTCTTTATTAAATTCGTATCTACCATTTTTAACAATTTCATTTTTTTTATTTCTGTACCAGATGCCATTAGGAACTTCTGTTTTTCTATTTCCATCAAGCCACTCAACAAGTTCCATAAAAGCAAAATCATAATACCCTCCATTAATGACATAGTCAACAGGAGAATTTTCTAATGTTTCACCAGGAAGATAACTGACATGATCCCCGCAAATTACAATTTTTGTATGAGGAAATTTATTTTTTATATGTTTTATTGCTTCCCAATGTTTTTTAACAACCGGCGCTTTAGTTTCAAATAAAAAGATATCAGGCTGTTCTCTCATAAGCATTTCATCATACTCTTTCCAGCCCATGTTTTGCGCAATTGCATCTTCCCAGATGACATTATATCCCGCATTCTTTGCCATGGTTGCAGCAGTGCTAAGAACTACCGGATAAAGAAAAGTTGGCTTTTCAAAATATTGAAATTGTCTGTTTTGACTAAGAAGCGGCGTACCCAGTAGACTTTGTGTAGGAGGATAACCTACTAAAACTTTCATCTTAAATTTTTACCTCTTTCTAAATAATTTATGTCAGTTTTTAAACATTCAGTTAGTATACTATTTATTATTTTCATTCTCTTTTTCATTATTAATACATACAAAACTTATTTAAAAATCTT
>CAYJSY010000067.1:0-4366 GCA_964372925.1 Candidatus Woesearchaeota archaeon | reverse complement strand
AAAATTACATTTTGAAGTTTTAGGCGTAGGTAAAATACAAGAAGTTTTTGATATTAATAAAATTAAAGAGTTTAGAGCTCATACAATCTATGACCATCTGGTTAAATTAAAATTACTATTATTAATTAGAATGTGTAATCAATAAATCTTCTAGAATAATTCTTCTATTGCTTTGAGTTTTATATCTTTTACTCGATTACTTTATTTTTCAGCAATTTTAATTTCTCAATCTCTAACTTGAGATTTTTAATTTGTAATTAATTTATTATATATACTACTCGTTTTACGAGAGAGCGAGAGAGATGAAAATAATAAATCTAGAAACTATAAGCTTAAAAACAATGAGTTTTTATTAAAACAGGGAATTTCTAGAGGTGTTTGTGAAAAGTTATTAAATTATTAATTTTATCAAAAATGCCAGTGAATTTAAGCGGAGGTAGGTAGATAGATAGGATGCCCGTTGATCTTAGAACAAGGAAGCTAGCGCAAATAGCTGTAAGATATTCAATAAATGTTAAACCAGGAGAAAAAATTATTATTAGTGGCGGGTTAGAGAGCATTCCATTTTTAGTCGAACTTTATAAGGATATTATTTTAAGCGGGGGCATTCCCATAGTAAGAGTTAATCTTCCTGATGTAAATGATTTTTTTTATAAACATGCCAGTGAAAATCAGTTAAAACATTTTCCAGATTACTGGTTTAATACTATAAAAGAGGTTCAGGGCTATATAGGGATTGATAGCTCTTTAAATACAAAAGAACTTACAAATTGCGACTCGAAAAAATTAACTGAGAGGCAGAAAATTTTGCATAAAATTTCTGATTATATTGTTAATACTCGAGAAAAAATAAGAAGAGTTACTATAGCTTACCCCTCACTAAGTCTGGCTCAGGATTCGGATATGTCCCTGACAGAGTATGAAAATTTTGTTTATGGGGCTTGTTTAATTGATTGGAAGAGATTTGGAAAAAAATTAGATAGTATAGCAAAAATTTTTGAAAGAGGAAAAGATGTTCATTTAATAGGCGGGGGCGTTGATTTAAAATTTTCAATTAAGGGAAAGAATTGTATTGCTGATAAGGGAGAGGAAAATATGCCAGGAGGGGAGGTTTTTATGGCTCCTGTTAGAGAGAGTTTAGAGGGATGGATTAAATTTGACTATCCTATAATTGTTTCAGGAAAACAGATTTCGGAAGTTTTTTTAAAATTTGAAAATGGAAAAATTGTTAAAGCTAGTGCTGAAAAAGGAGATGAATTTTTAAAAGAGTTATTAAATTCAGATGAAAATGCTAGGTATATTGGGGAATTTGGATTGGGATGCCATCCTAAAATCAGCAGATATACAAATGACTTGTTGTTTGACGAAAAAATGGGGGGAACTATTCACCTAGCTATTGGAATGGCTTATAAACAAAATGGCGGCGGAAATGATTCAGTAATTCATATAGATATTGTTAAAGACATGAAAAATGCAAAAATTATTTTGGATGGTAAAATAATACAAGATAAAGGAGTATGGAAAATATAAAATAAATTTTTATGTCCATAAATTGAAACCATATTGGGTTTTAACTTCGAGTAGTTAACTTGATTATAAAATCAGAATATTTTTAGATTATTCCAAAATAATTTTATTAGCTCTTATCTGTAGGTTTCCTTTATAATATTCGACTCTGCCTACAACAGCTACTTTTTTAGTGTCATTAGTTAGATGATTATTAAATAGAACTTTTATTTCTCCAGATTCGTCAGAAACCGTTAATACCTGAAAGTTTTCATTGGCAGTTGTTTTATAATTTTTAATTTGCAATATCTCGCCTTTTATTTTTACATCTTTGTTTAGATGTTTAGTTGTTATATTTTTTATTAATATTAAATCATGAGTTAAGTTATTTGAAATAATAAGCAGAGTTATTATCCCGATAAAAGAGATTGTGAGAGCAATTTTTAGTAAATCCATTTCTATAGATTTAGATTTAATGTCGTTTAATTAAATCTAATAAAGCTGATTATTATTTCGACTAATAAAGCTTTCTGGTGAAAGAAAGCTTTATTAATAATCTTTGTTTTTTTCTTTTATGGATTTAAATAAAAGATTGAAGTTGATTAAGAGAAATACTGAAGAAATTTTGACAGAAGAGGATTTGACGAAGTTATTGGAAAATAGAGAGAAAATAAAGCATTATATTGGTTTTGAAATTTCTGGAAAAGTTCATTTAGGAACGGGTTTAGCTTCTATGTTTAAGGTTAAGGATTTTATGGACGCTGGAGTAGATTGCAGTATTTTTTTAGCTGACTGGCATTCCTGGATTAATGATAAACTCGGAGGAAACCCAGAAATAATAAAAAAGGTAGCTGTTGGCTATTTTAAAGAGGCACTAAAAGCAAGCTTAAAATGCGTAGGTTGTAAGGATAGAGATATAAATAAAATAAAATTTGTTTTAGGATCTGATTTATATCATAATAATGATTTATACTGGATAACTTTTATAGATATAAGTAAAAATATAAATCTTTCTAGAATATTAAGAAGTATTACTATTATGGGAAGGAGAGAGGGAGAGAGTGTAGATTTTGCCAAGCTTATATACCCTCCAATGCAGGTAGCAGATATTTTTATTCAGGATATTAATTTGGTACATGCTGGTTTAGATCAGAGAAAGGCTCATGTGATTGCTAGAGAGGTTGCTGATAGGCTATCTTTTAAGTTCTTGATAGATAAAAATGGCAACCAGATAAAGCCAGTGGCTGTTCATCATCATCTAATTTTAGGGTTAGGAAAACCTATCAAATGGCCGGTTCCTAAAGAAGAGCTTAAAGACGCTTTAGTTGAGATGAAAATGAGTAAAAGTAAGCCCGATACCTGTATATTTGTCCACGATTCTCCAGATGAAATTAAAAGAAAAGTAAATAACGCCTTTTGTATGGAAAAAGAGGTTGATTATAACCCCATTTTAGATTGGTGTAAATATTTAATTTTTCCTATTTCTGAAAAATTAGAAGTTAAAAGAGATAAAAAATTTGGAGGAGATGTTAGTTATAAATCTTATGAAAATCTTGAATTAGATTTTATGAATGGAAAACTTCATCCCATGGATTTGAAAAACGCTGTTGCTGAATCTTTAATTAATATTTTAGAGCCGGCTAGAAAGCATTTTTCAGCTGGAAAGCCAAAAAAACATCTAGAAGAGTTAGAGACGCTTTTAGTAAAATGAGTTATTTTGTCACAAACTCAACAACATCCATATCTTTTACAATATGTTTTAAACCGATTTGCTGACCTGAAAATTTGCTTGATGGTCCCCAGATTTTGGCATATTTAACTTTTTTGCTATAACCATGAAGAATTTTTTCTGCAACATCCCCCAGAGTTGAATTCGGAGGCAGAATAACCGGGACATCGTCTTTTTCTTTATCTTTTCCAGGACGTTTTGTATATACTCTGATTACATTAAACGATTCAAAAATTTTTTCTTTTAGTTTTTCAATACCCTCGCTTTTTATAGCAGATATAACAACAAAATTATATTTTTTTGATCTTAAGGTTTCGTTAATTTTTCTTTTTTCATTATTATCATGGAGATCTATTTTATTGAAAACAATTAATTTTTTTATATCTGGATTTTTAATAAAATTAATTAGATTATCAATGTCACTTATTTTTTCTATAATTATCAGCAGTAAATCAGTATTGTTTAAAACTCCCTTATCAAAATTTTCAGAAGCAATAGGAGGCATGTCGATAATTTGAATATTGCAACCATGAAAGTTTAGGGTGCCTATTTCTGGAATTTGAGTAGTAAAGCCATAATTGCCTACTCTTGGATGGGCATTTGTAAGCGCTTTTAAAATAGAGGATTTTCCGGAGTTTGTCAGACCGGTTAAAACTGCCTGCATTTCTTCTTTTCTAATCCCTTTTTTGACGCCCCTTTTTTTTGATTTTTTTGATTTTTCAAGTTCTTGTTTTAATTTTTTGTATCTATTTTTTAGGTTCTTACGTAAATTCTCTCCGCCTTTGTGGCCAGGGACAAACCTAATCATCTCCTCTAATGCCTTTAATCTTTCTTCGTCTGTAGATGATTTATAATATTCTTTTTCTGCTTTTACATATTCATAACTTACATTTGTTGTCATATTTTTGTTATGCCCATAAATTGAAAACTAATTTATTATGCAGTATATACGGTTTTCAATTTTGGATCACAAGAAAATGCACTACATTTTCTGTTCAGAAAATTCTTCTGAATGAATTTTCTTGCATCCAAAAAACCCCGCAAACCATTAACTTTAGTGGTAAGACAGGGAGGTTTTTCTGATACAGAGCAAAAATAAACCTCTGCTTTTAAGCAGAGGACAAATCTTTC
>CAYJSY010000066.1:0-4383 GCA_964372925.1 Candidatus Woesearchaeota archaeon | reverse complement strand
TGGTTTGTTTGGACTTTGGGAGACAGAGTGAAAATACAAATCTGAAAGATTTGTCATCTGCTTAAAGGCAGAGGCTTATTTTTGCTCTGTATAAAAAATTTAATCAGTGTTATAACTAATCTAGATAATTATTATAGAAACTAAAAAAATTTATAAATAATGAACAATTTTATTGTTTTATGAAGATGGATAATAAAAATAATTATTCTAAAAGCCGCGTTTCTCCAAAACCAATAAAATATATTGGAATTGACGATGAATGGTATAATGCCGGAGTTGTGATGAGGTATGATTTAGATAGGGGGTTTTATGTAAGATTTGCAGATGGAAGATGGATGATGTCAAAAAATGGGAATGTTAAAGGAGCAGATAAGATTTATTATATCCCCCCAGATTATAAGGAGAGTCATACTATAATTAATTTAGAGAAATTAGATAAAATTGCTAGTAGAAATGTTCAGATTAATGGAAAATTAATATCAATTGTTTTAAAAAATGGCAAGGAAGAAATTAGTTTTATAGGAATTGTTAGGAATATAGAAAAAATATTTCCTAGTGGGGTTCGTGATAAAGAATTAAAAGATTTACTTATTTAACATTCTTAATAAGTTTTTTTCGCTGGCCAATATTTCTTTTCCATTTTTCATATTCTTAATTTTAAATTTTTTTTTCTTGATTTCTTCCTCTCCAATAAAAATAACATAAGGTATATTGTAGCTGTCTGCATATTCAAGAGCCTTGCTAGGTCTTCCAAAAAATATTTGACAGGGGATTTTTTGTTCTCTTAATTTTTGTGATATAGCAATAGATTTTTTGTCCTGGTTTAGACTTATAATTAAAATTTTGTTTTGATTTTCAGGAAGATTGGCTATAATTTCTAGTCTATCCAATCCAAATGATATTCCAGTAGATTGAATGCTATTAATCATATAACTGCCGCCTCCTGCAATTGTTTCTTTCAAAGCCGATTTTATCTCAAAAACACTTCCATTATAGTAACTCAAGCCTCTTGCTAAAAATGGCTGAAAATTAATTTTAACTTTATAAAATTTGCAGGCTTTTTTTAATTTTTTAATATATTCATAAGATTTATATTTTTCAAAATACCTTTCTGGTTTTTTAAAAATGTTTAAAACAATTCCTGCATTATATTTATTTAGATTTTCCAGGACTTCTTTTTCGGAGAGCTTATCTAATTTGTCAATCTCTCTAATAACTACATTCCGGTAATCCTCCTTGACCCCAATTTCTTCTAAAATTTCATTTAATATTTTGCGGTTATTTACATTAATACGAAATTTTATTTTCAATTCTTTTAAAATATCAGAAGAGATCTTTAAAATTTCTGCCTCGTCACTGAAATTAGAGCCAACAACATCTAAATCACACTGAGTAAATTCTCTCCACCTAGTCCCTGTTACCGGTTCATCTCTAAAAACCTGCCCAATTTGATATCTTTTATAAGGAAGTTTTTTGTTTTTTGCAAGTCTTTTTAACTGAAAGGTGAACTCATACCTCAATGCTAAATTTCTCTCACCTCTATCTTTTAATTTAAAAATATTAGAAACTGCTTCATCATTAACATTCTCTCCTCTAACAAAATCTTCATACTCTATTGTTGGGGTTTCAACCGGCTTAAAATCATATAACTTAAAAGTATTCTCAATAATATTTCTAATTAAAATCTTCTTGCTAACTTCAATATCTCTAAATCCTTTTACTGTTTCTATCATTTTAACATCCCTCCTCGATTCCCGACTGATAAGCGGAAGATGGGAATCGAACCCACGTCTCAGGAGCCACAGTCCCGCATTCTGCCATTAAACTACATCCGCCATATTTATATTTAATAATAAATGATATAAAAACGTTGTTAGTGGGCAGAATAAAGGGGTTATTTTTTAAAAAATATAATCTTTTTGAGAATTTATATGCTGATTTATTAATAATATTCAGGTAACTAACAAAAAATGGTAAGTAATAATTAATAAATTTAAAAGCCAAGCTAAGTTTATCTATTTTTTGAGCTATGGGGAAACCCCCTTAAGTTAATTAAACTAGCTTTCATAAAAAACTAAAGAAATCTTCATTTTTAAATGTTTTTGTTTTGTTAAGTAAAATATCCAACTTAACATTCCCAGCCTAGCTTCGCTCGGCTACCTTTTAAATATTTCCGCTAAATTGACTCCTCATGCTCCTCGATTTATCGGTTATTTTATATTTTATTAATAATCCATCAATAATTTATCCGCTTTCTCTATGTTAATAATCATAATTTACTTAACATTAGGTAACCAGTATCTCCGCATAGGAATTTTATTTTTTGATAACTATCACTGACCAGACCGACAATTAAATAAATTAATAATCTAGGAGAAATAATATAATCATCATTCCTATGTGATACTGCCAATTAATGAAATCCTATATTTTTGAGTCCGTGTGGAGACACTCTA
Organism: Candidatus Woesearchaeota archaeon; assembly: GCA_964372925.1. Classification (GTDB taxonomy): domain Archaea; phylum Nanobdellota; class Nanobdellia; order Pacearchaeales; family GW2011-AR1; genus ARS1285. The sequence continues at coordinate 1,927 of CAYJSY010000066.1, read as the reverse complement.
AAAGATTATTAAAGAAGATATTGTTATCAAACTCAGATAAACATTTAAAAGTAATTATTATTATCTTTATTAATGATAGTATTAGACATTGAAACAAGCGGATTAGATGAATTAAAACACGGAATTATTGAAATAGCGGCCATTAAATTTGAAAATCCTGAAATATACTATTATAGTTTATGCGGATTAGACGAAGATGATGAAATTGATGACAATGCTTTAGAAATAAATGGGCAGAGAAGAGAGAAAATTAGAGATTCCAGCAGACCTAGCCAAAAACAGGTTTTAACAGAATTGTTTGAATTTTTAGAAAGGGAAAATGATTTTTATGCCTCAGGAGAAAACATCGGCAGTTTTGATTTGAGATTTATAAGAGCAAAAGCTAGAAAATATGGATTAAAGGACAGGTTTCAATATAGGAGTTATGATTTACATTCGGTTGCAAGCTTTAAATATGAACAGGTTTTTGGAGAACTTCCTATAAAAAATGGAAAAATAGAATTAAATCTAAATAAAATACTAGAATTTGTTGGATTAAAAGATGAAAGAAAACAACACAATGCTTTAGATGATTGCAGATTAGAAGCAGAGGCAATTTCTAGATTGAAATTTGGAAAAGGCATTTTTCGAGAATATTCTAACTTTTCAATTCCTAATTATCTAAAAAACTAAAATAGTTTTGGTAATCTAATAAAGTCTAGGTTATTTCTTAAAATTATTCAACAGAACTATAACAAACATTATAAAGCAATTTTTATTTTTGAATAGGTGATATCTTATAGTGAGTTGTACGAGGCATTGAGAAAGGAGAGATATACAGAGCAACTACAGCCAATTCAGAAGAATTTTATCAAAGAAGTTTCTGATTATTTAAAGGATAAAAGAGAGGCTGCAAATAAAAAAACAGAGGAATTTTCAGATTCCGTTTTAAAAACAAAAAAACAATTTGAAAACTCTATTTCTATATTTAAGGAGCTTATGCTTAGAAGAAAAAGGAAAATCTTGGATCTGGTTTTTGTTGCAACTCAGACAGGAATAAGCAAAAGAGATTTTGAAAATATGTTTGCTATAGAAAAGGAGTGTTTTGATGAGCTTATGAAAGCTATGGAAAGGGCTGATAAAAAAATAGAGGATGTTTTAAGAGGAGGCTCGATTGTTAATAAAAATAAAATGATAGTTTTTATTGAGGATACTGAAAAATTTTTAGATTTAGAGGGGAATGAGATTGGTCCGTTTAAAAAAGGCGATATAGCCAACATGCCGGAAGAAATTTCTAATATTTTAATATCGGATAAAAAAGCAGAGAGTGTAGACGAGGATTAATTGTAAGTATAAAGCATAGAGGATAAAAGGTTTTACTCTAAATCTTATCATCGAGCTAAAAATATCAATTTTGGTATTTTAAATTATTTCTATTAATCTCAGAAAAACCCTCCTGTCTTATCACCAACTTTAGTTGGTGATTTGTTTGTTGGGTTTTTTGGATGCAAGAAAATTCATTCAGAAGAATTTTTTGTGCAGAAAATGTAGTACATTTTCTCATGATCCAAAATTGAAAACTATATATACTACCTAATAAATTATCTAGTTTTCAATTTATGAACATAAAAAGCCTCCAGCCGGATTTGAACCGGCGACCTACAGTTTACAAGACTGCCGCTCTACCAACTGAGCTATGGAGGCATAAATATCATAAAAAAGCTTAGTTTAAAAGTATTACTAAAATTGTTCTAAAACAATTTTATCTTATGTGTAAAAAAAAGCTTTAATATTTGTTTCAAATTAAATAAAAATTAGAATTTAGTCAGTTTAAAATGCGACGACTAGATTAAAATACCATTTATAGATTTGGTTTATTAATAGTAAATTAAATACAAACTAGGGTTTCATCACAAGTTGGCTTAACATTAGTTTTTGATTTTTTATC
>CAYJSY010000065.1:0-4399 GCA_964372925.1 Candidatus Woesearchaeota archaeon | reverse complement strand
AAAATTACATTTTGAAGTTTTAGGCGATGGTAAAACGAAAAAAGTTTCTGATTTTAACACAAGCCTACATCTTTTTTAATCTTTTTAATTGATTCTATCGCAATTTCGAAAAACTCTTCTAAACTTAAACCAAGTTTTTCACATTCTAGAATAATTTCTCTATCAACCCCTCTAGCAAATGTTTTATCCTTAAATTTTTTCATTAAGGAATTAACTTTCATTCCCTCTAGTTTTTCTGGCCTCATTATAGCATAAGCGTGAATTAATCCGGTTACTGTCTCTCCGCATGCTAGTATAAACTGTTCTTTTTTGGTTCTTTTTTTATCTAAAAGATTGCCGCAATCAAAACCATAACCGTGGCTTATTATAGTCTCGATAAATTTTTCATCAAAACCAGCATATTTTAAAATATCAGGAGCTTTAGTAAGATGAGTTTGGACATTATCTTTTGTTATACCCCAGTCAATATCGTGCAACAACCCCAACATTCCAAAATAATATTTATCTTCATTTAATCTTTCAGCCAGAGCCCTACAAACCGCCTCACTTTCCAGATAATGGATTAAATCTTTTTCATCGGAATTATATTTTTTAACTAACTGCCATGCTTGCTCTCTTGATATTGGAATCATTTTAATCAAAAAATTTATCTAAAATTTCTTTCGTTAATTCAAGAGATTTGTTACAATATTGAATCAGATTTCTAGAAGAACTTTTCTTGAAGTAGGCATTTTCTACTATTTTATTTTTTCTTTGAACAGCTTTTACAGCTGGAACAAAATCGCCATCACCAGAAACTATAACTGCAACATCGTATCTATTATCACTAGCTCCTGCAACCATATCAACTGCCATATGAATATCATCTTCTTTAAGAACATAATAATAATTTTTAGTCCCTTTAATTTTCCTCTTTAAAAGTTTACACAGGATTAACCTTAGTTTCTCTATTTTCCTCAGATTATCAAAAAATTTTTGCTGACTTTGAAATTTCTCTAAGTTCTCTGATTTATCTAATTGAGCGTTATAATAGAAAATATCGACAATTTCTTTGTTATCTGCAAGAAAATCGCATAATTTTTCAAAATTGAAATCAATTAATTTTTTAGATTCTCTGTAAATATTCTTTAAACCATGATAGAAATTATTACCATCAATAAAAATAGCAATTCTCATAATAGTTGCTCACCCATTGCAGAGCAATGGTGAGCGTATATGATTATATTTAATAAAACTAGTATTTAAGATTTGCCATTCATGATTTCTTTTTTATCACGGGAATATAAACAAAACTTTTGAAATAAAAAACGCCTTTCCAATCTCTCAAAACTTGTTTATAACTTCTTTTTACATTTCCTATTGGTATTTTGTCATAATATCTAGGATCAATATATGAATCATAAATAAAAAATACTTTTCTTTTATTATCATATCCCCAAACACTTATCCAATGGCTTAGAAAATTCGTTCCCAATGAATAATATTTTCCAGAGGAAGTATACCCATTACCAATAAATAAAATCACTGGATGATTTTTGTTAATCTCTTTTTTAATGGCTTCTATTTTTTTATTATCTGATAAATTATTAGCTCTTTTTATTGACGCTTTAAATCCGTGTTCTTCAAGAACTTTTTGTATGCTTTTAGGAATCGTAGGCAAAATAATTTGCATTAAACTAGGAAGATAATATTTTGGATGTCTTCTATCATCAAGATCATAAGCACTAAGAACCGCTTTTATAGTATATCCACCACAATATCTCATACCTTGTTGTAGATATTCCCTTGGCTTTACATTAATTATTTTTTGATTTTTCATTCTCCTAGCTATTTTCTAACTTTTCTCTTTACTCTATTTTGAAGACTCACCAACAGGCCTCATAAAAGGAAATAATATCACATCTTTAATTGAATCCTGTCCTGTAAGCAACATAATCATTCTGTCAATTCCCAATCCCAAACCCCCTGTTGGGGGCATTCCAATTTCAATAGCATTTATAAAATCTTCATCTAGAGGATTTGCCTCTTCATCTCCTTTTTTTAGCGCATTTTGCTGTTTTTCTAAAAGCTCTCTTTGCAATTCAGGGTCATTTAATTCACTATAAGCATTTCCTATTTCAGTTCCCATACAAAAAGGCTCAAATCTCTCTATTATTCTGCATAATTTATCTTTTCTATGAGTTTTGCATAAAGGAGTGGTTTCTAAAGGATGATCTATTATAAATGTTGGATTTTCAATTTTATCCTGGCAAAAATGCTCAAAAATAGACTGTACATTCCACCCCCAGACATCCTCCTTGCTCTGAATATTATTTTTTTTAACAAAATTTGAAATTTCTTTATCAGACATTTTATTAATATCTATTTTAGCATATTTTTTAATACATTCTATCATACTCATTCTTTTCCAGGGTCTCTTGAAGTCAATTATTTTTCCTCTAAATTTAACCTTACTGCTTTTATTAATTTTTTTTGCGGCATATTCGTAAATTTCCTCAAATAAATCCATCATATCATTGTAATCGCTGTAGGCAATATAAACTTCCATCATTGTGAATTCTGGATTATGCCATCTATCTATCCCCTCATTTCTAAAATTTCTGGATATTGTAAATACCTTATCATAGCCACCAACAATTAATCTTTTTAAATAAAGTTCTGGTGAAATTGCCAGATACAAATCAATGTCTAATGCATTTAAATGGGTTTTAAATGGCCTTGCATTAGCTCCACCATAAACAGTCTGTAAATAAGGAGTTTCAACCTCAATAATACCTTTTTTTTTCATCAACTCTCTTATTCCATCTAAAATTTGGCTTCTTTTTTCAAAAACTTTTTTTACTTCAGGATTCATAATTAAATCTAGATATCTTTTTCTATACCTTTCTTCCTCATCTTTTAATCCATGCCATTTTTCTGGCAGAGGCAGCAGACTTTTTGATAAAATATCCATTTTTTTAACCAGAATGCTTATCTCTCCGCTCCTAGTTTTCATAACCCTGCCGTTTACACCGGCAAAATCTCCAATATCTAAATATTTTTTAAAAAATTCAAAATTTTTTATAGTATCTTTTTTTAAAACTAGCTGCAATTTTCCTCTAGAATCCTGGATATTAGCAAAAATTAATTTTCCTAAGTCTCTAACTGACATTATTCTTCCAGCAACTACCTGGCTGTCTTTAGATAATTCATTTTCTTTTAAATAAAAATATTTTTGTTTAATCTCATCAGAAAAATTTTTAATCTTAAATTTATGAGGATATGGATTAATAATTTTTCTTAATTCATCCAACTTTCTCTTTCTTTCATTTACTATCTGATCCTCTCTTGACATTTAATCCTCCCCTTATTTAAAATAGGTTCTATTTCTTTTCTTAGAATAGGTAAATCTTCTTTAATAATGTTCCACATAGTTTCTCGTCTTACTAAATCCAATAAACTAAATTTATCATTTTTTACTTTAATTAAAATGTCAATATCGCTACTTTTTTTTTGGTCACATCTGGCATAACCCCAAAATATTTCAGCTCTAGCTATTTTATTCTTTTTTAAACTATCAATAATATTGATCTTTATTTTATCTATGTCTTTATTATTTTTTTTCATACAATATACAACAACATAATATTTAAAAAACCTACTTTTATCTAATAGTTATGGAAAAATCTAGTTACGATCTAGCTTATTTTGTTAATGGTGTAGCAATAGAAATTGACAACCATATAATTGGAAGGGATAAAGTAGACTATGACACTATATTTAAATTTGGAAAATTCTTGTACGATCTAACATTAAACGACCTGATTCATTATACAAGCATTATTATAAAACCTATTGAGAAATATAGAGGAAAAAAATTTGATAATAAATCAAAAATTAAAGATTTATCAGAATCATTAATTAATATATGTGATGATTTAGAACGTTTTAACATACTCCAAAAAAAACAGCAGGAAAAATTGAGAGATTTTTGTGTTAATGTAAGTAGAAATGCCATAGATTACCAATATAGATGCTTTTTCAGTAGAAGAAATTTAGCAGCTTAATTACTTCTACAACTTCAAATCATGATTCCTTATTAGAAAGAAATTTGGTTTTTTGATAACCTTTTTTTTAATTAATCTGCAAATATTATTAACTACCTAGACAATTAGACAGATGTATCTTTAATTTATTCTTAATTCTACAAGATTTATTAATTACACATTCTAATTAATAATAGTAATTTTAATTTAGCCAGATAGTTATAGATAGTATAAGCTCTAAAATTTTTAAATTTATTAGTATCAGAAACTTTTTTCGTTTTACCATCGCCTAAAACTTCAAAATGTAATTTTGAAGGACCAGAAATTAGAAATTTCTGAGGGCGATGGTTTGTTTGAAAGTTTCTGAGCCAGAA
>CAYJSY010000064.1:0-4433 GCA_964372925.1 Candidatus Woesearchaeota archaeon | reverse complement strand
TGAAAACTAGATAATTTATTATCTAGTATATACAGTTTTCAATTTTGAGTCACAAAAAAATTTACTACATTTTCTGTGCAGAAAATTCATTCAGAAGAATTTTTTGTATTCCAAAAACCCAATAAACAACCAATTTTAGTTGATGGTAAGACAAGGGATTTTTCTGATACAGAGCAAAAATAAACCTCTGTTTTTAAGCAGAGGACAAATCTTTCAGATTTGTATTTTCACTCTGTCTCCCAAAGTCCAGACAAACCATGCCCTCTAGGACATGGTAAGAAATAAGGACTTTATGATATTCAGAAAAACTCACAGCCCACATCCTCCGCTTCTCTCTCCACATTTAGAGCAAATAAAACAATTAGAGGCTATCTGTGTCATTAAACCTCCACATGTTGGACATACAACTCCCCTTAAATTTTCAGAATTATTTTTGTTTTTACTCATAGGACTAATTATATTTCCGTTATTTTCCACAAATCCGCCATAGATAGGATCTTTAATAACCTGCTCAAAATTCCAATCGTCAACTTCCTTTCTATTATAAGTTTTAAATGCACCATTAGAAAAACCCCTTAGTTTTTTTATATCTATATCTTTTTCTGGAACATTAGCTACATTTAAATCGCCTAGATACTCCAATCTTAAAAATTTTGCTGCAAAATCTAGAGGAGATAAAGCTGTTTTTATATATGGATGTCCTTTTACCATTCCTTTTGGTTCAAATTCATGGCCTATCCAACCCTCAGTAACATCTTCTAACTTAACTCCTCTTTTTAAAGAGCTTGATGCCTGTATTCCGCTTGTTGTTAATAAAGCGCCTAAATCAGAACCTGCTTTATATGAAAGAAAAACCAGCTGTCCTGGTTTTCCGTCTTCATACTCGCTTACTATAATATGAAACGGAGTACTTCCAATTTTTATCTCGCTTTCAAAGGCAGATCTTAAACTAGGCAAATCTTCTTTTTCTCCTCTAGCTAATTCTTTGTAGCCTCTCTCAAAAAACTTTAGTGCAGAGGTGGGTTTGCTATTATCTCTAAAAATTGCTAGAGCCTTTAATCCCAGTGTTCTACCAAGTAAAAAGCTTTCATAGATATCTTTTACAGTTGCACTTTCTGGCAAATTACATGTTTTTGATATAGCACCAGAAATAAAGGGCTGTGCAGCTCCTAACATTTTAACATGGCCCCTAAAATTTATCGTTCCATTTCCCTTTCCATCACCAAAAGCTGTGTCAAATATATCATAATGGCTATTTTTTACATGCGGAGCTCCTCTAATACTATTATTATTTACAATAAAATCTGAAATTTCCCCTATTTCAGATTTGTTATATCCCAGATTTTTTAGAGCATTCTGAACTTCCTGATTAACCAGAGTAACACAACCCCCTCCTGCTAGCTCCTTCTTAATTCTTAAAGCAATTCCTGGCTCTATTCCTGTTGTATCAGCGTGCATTAAATAAGAGATTGTACCAGTTGGAGCTAATACTGTGGCCTGCGCATTTCTATAACCAAACTTTTTGCCATGATTTATTGCACTCTCCCAGGACTTATAAGCCGCTTTTTTTAAATTTTTAGGTACATGTTCCCATAAAACTTCCTCAAGATTTTTTTTATGTTTTTTCATAACCTCTAAAAAAGGTTTTTTGTTAAACTCAAAATGAGTAAATGTTCCTAATTTTTCAGCCATCTCACTTGAGGCTTCATAAACTGTCCCTGTCATTAAAGAGGTAATTGCGGCTGTTAGCGCTCTTCCCTCATTAGAGTCATATGCAAGGCCCTTTCTCATTAATAATGCTCCGAGATTACAGTAACCTACTCCAATAGTTCCAAATTCAGGGCTAATTTTAGCTATGTCTTTAACAGGATATGATGCAGCATAATTTATTATATCAGAAGCAATTGCGGTAAGTCTAACGGCTTTTTTAAATTCATCTACTCTAAAATTTCCTCTTTCATCAGAATACTCTATTAGATTATGCGAGAGTAAATTACATGATGTATCATTTAAAAACAGGTACTCAGAACAGGGATTTGTTGATTGTTGTCTTCCTGAATTTTTACAGGGATGCATTTCTTGTATTTTTGTGTCATATTGTATAGCTGGATCGCCTATTCTCCAACTTCCAAAGGCAATTTCCTGTAACATTCTTCTAGCAGAAACTTCTTCAGCAACCTTTCCATCGGTAATTCTAAAAAGTTTTATTTTTCCATCGTTATCAACAGCCTGAAAAAATTCATCTGAAGCCCTTACAGAAATATTTGTATTTTGAAAGGTGACTGTTCTCACAGCCTCTCCATCCATGCCCGGCTCATAACCTTTTTTCATCAAATCTAGCACTTTTTTATCTTCTCTGACTTTGCCTCTAACAAATTTTAATATATCTGGATGGTCATGCCTCATAGTAGTCATTCTTGCTGCTCTTCTGCTCTTGCCTCCGGATTTTATAGTTGCGGCACAATCATCGTAAATTTTGAAAAAACCTAGCGGACCGGAAGCGCTTCCTCCACAGGATAATTGCTCTCCTTCTGACCTTAAAACCCCAATATCCTGGCCTATTCCAGAACCAGATGCAAAAATAGCTCCCTCGTCAATAACATGTTTTAAAATACTCTCCAAATCGTCTCTTGGCCCTTTAATAAAACAGGCATGGCACTGAGGTTTTACATAATCACCATCTTCTATTTTTTTAATCTCTCCGGTTTCAGGGTTTCTGTAATAATTAATCCCGTTAGACCCTTTAATTCCATATTCGTTATATAAACCCGCATTAAATTGAACGGGGCTGTTAAATGCAAATCTCCTATTTATCTGTAGCCATTTTAGCTCATCAGCAAATTTTTTTATATCTTCCTCTGTTTTAAAATAACCTAGTCTGTATCCTTCATCTGCAATAAAATTAGTAACTCTATTAATAAGATGAATAGGAGAATATTCATAGTCTCTTCCTATTTTCTCCATTAATTTCTGTCTCCATTCTGGCTTATCCGGCTTAAAGAAATATTTGTTAGCTACAATAGTATTCGCTGTTTCATTTTCCCAGGATTTAGGAAAATAAGTCTTTGGCAGATAAAAATTAGCCCCGGGGATAGAAAGATCTATTTCATGATACTCTCCAACACTCTCAAAGGGTTTATCATCTTTTGAAAAAAATCTTTCTATACTAAATCCATCTTTAATCTCTTTTTTTTGATGATAAATTCTGCCGACATCCAGTCTGTCTAAATATTTCTTGCCTTTAAAATCATAAGTTATTATCCCCTCATTTATAACCGCTTTTTTTAAATTATCCACTTGTAAGTTAGTATCCCTCTGCTCCTGAACTAATTTATAAGCTTCTTCAATTGGGACATGCCTAGTCGGGTCATAACTATTTAATTTTTCAGGAAAAAATTTAATTTTTGGAGATAAAATTTTTTCATTAATTTCGTCTAATGAAAGATACGCACCCCCATTATTACTATATGTTTTGAGAATGCCAGAATCTACAAATGATTCAAATAATCTTTTTGTCTCACTATTATATTCTACTAATCCTCTATTTTTATTTTTTTTCAACTTTTCCATCTTTTTTCAGTTTTTTATTATCTGTTTAGTTATTAAAGTTATCTATTTTTGGTTGTATATTTTTTAGGTTTTATTTTTTAATTATTGATTATTCTGATACCGAAAAAAAGTAAACCACTGCCTTTGGGCAGTGGACGTTGCTTCGCAACGTCTTTTTTTCTGGCTCAGAAACTTTCAAACAAACCATCGCTTTTAGGCGATGGTAAAACGAAAAAAGTTTCTGATTTTATAATCAATTTATTTTGTTTTTATTATCTCAACTATTTGTAAGAAGATCAGTTTTAAACCTCTTTCATAACCCTCTTAAAATCTTTAATGTCCTTGAATTCTCTATAAACGCTTGCAAATCTAATATATGCTATTTTATCTAATTTTTTTAGCTTACACATTATCATTTTTCCTATAACCTCACTTTTAATCTCTTTTCTATTTACTAGTTTATTTTCTATCTCGTCTATTATTTTATCTATTTTTTCAGTTGAGATTGGTCTTTTTTCACACGCCTTTACTATTCCATTTTTAATTTTGTCTCTTGAAAATTTCTCTCTTCTTCCGTCCTTTTTTACTACCATAATCTCTTTTTTTTCCGCTCTTTCATAGGTTGTGAACCTTTTTTTGCATTTTAAGCACTCTCTTCTTCTTCTTACCCCTTCAGGAGAGTCTCTTTTATCAGTAACTCTTGTCCCCTTATTACAAAAGATGCATCTCATTATTTTTAGTATACAATATATTGTATATAGATTTTTTAGCTATCCCGCTTATTGTATAATTTATAGATTATTAATCCTGCAGCTATTTAAATATTTCTATACTGTTAAATCCAATATCAAACTTAACATTCCCAGCCTCGCTTCGCTCGACTA
>CAYJSY010000063.1:0-4437 GCA_964372925.1 Candidatus Woesearchaeota archaeon | reverse complement strand
TTCAAAATTACATTTTGAAGTTTTAGGCGTAGATAAAATACAAGAAGTTTTTGATTTTAATATCTAATTTATATAAACCATTTTTTAGCATGATATTAAATATTATTGTAATTTGATTTTTATTGCTATTTTAGGATAATTTATTTATGGTTAATAATATTTTTACTATATTTAACAGACACCTCTTTAAAATTTTTATTTTTTAGCTATTTTTAAATTTTATAGTTTATAATAACTGGTTTATATTTCCATCCTAACTCTTTCTATACTCTCCAAAATTTCATTCCAATCACTAACTCTTAAAACATTTTTTGGTGGCTTTGCATTTTTATTCCACGGTTTATCAAGTAGCAAAGTCTTTATCCCCTTTTTAGCACAATCTACCGCATAATCTAGATTATCTTCTATCATAAAATCCAGATCTAGCTTCTTACAAATATCCGACTTATTTAATTTTTTCTTAAAAAGAATACTAAAAAAATTAAAATAACTATCATTCCACTCGTCACTAAAAATAATATCAGAAAATTTATCAGGAAAATGCTGTCCTAGCCATTTTTTACTCTCATCAATCATATAGCTAGGCCTAGAGGTAATCACAAAAAGTTCATTCTTTCCTAAAAGTGAGTTAACTGAATTAAAAGATCCAAAAACAACAGGCATCTCCCTAAAATAACTAGTTTCATAATACTCTCTTACCTTTTTTACAGCCTCCTTTCTACTCCCCCCAATTGTCTCCCAAATATTATAGGACCTAAAATTTTCTTTTTCAAAATAAGTTTTATAAACATCATTATGATAGTTAGAAAACCCCCAAATAAATTCTGCTAAACATTCATCCAAATCTATTCCTACTCTCATTTTATTCTCCTATCTATTGTGTATTTAAAAATCAGAAACTTTTTCTAAAACATGGTACCAATGTTCAGAAGTATCTTTTTTTTCATATATATAATCACTAACTTCTAATCTTCCTCCAGGAACAGTCCATTTTCCCGGAAATGCTTTCTTGTTCAAATTTCTACAAGTAATGAGATATTTTCCATTCCTGATTATAATTCCAGTAACCGCAATAATATGTTTATTATTCATCTCTATCACTAAAATCCAAAATTCTAATCTCTCTTGTTTTTAAGTTTAGTATTGGAACTTTACAAGGATCTGGAACATTTCCCATTTTTTCCTCAAATGCGGTTATTGACTGCCAGCATGAATTGCTTATTATTAAAATATTATTATAACTATCGATATCAGTCCTATGTAAATCTCCTGTTGTAATAATATCAGGAGCCTCTTTTATTATCATTGAGTCCTCATTTCCAGGTATATAATTAACAGAGCCGTGAGTAGGAGCTAAATGTCTTCTTAATAATAGATGTTTAACAACTTTAGCGGGAGTTGCATGAGCATTTCCTAACCTTAACTCCTCAATTTCATTTATTAATCCATGCATACTTGCGCCATGATACATTAAAATTTTAATTCCCTCATCTGTTTTATCCCCATTAATTAAACAATTTCCGCTCTCAATTTCAACTAAACTAGGATTGCTGACCAAAAATAAATTCTCGATTTGATGCAAGGGTTCTGCAAAATCACTTCCTACAGGTGGTTGGGGCTCTGCAACTCTAACTGCATCATGTTGTCCTGCACACTGGATTATAGAAATATGTTTAGGAATTTTATTATAAAATTCAGCTAGTTTTTGATACTGTTCTTTTATATCTCTAATAGCTAAATCTTTTTCCTGTCCAGGATACACTCCAATTCCATCTATGGTATCCCCAACAACAAAAAGGTATCTAATTTTTTTCAAAATTTCCTGATCCCTATTCAACCAGCTTATAAATCTCTCAAAATTATTTTCTAAAAAATTTTTACTCCCAGTATGTATATCACTTATAAATAAAGCGTAACTCTCTTTTTCTACTCTCTTTTTTTCTTTTAAAAAACAATCTGGATAAAAAAAATCATTAACAAATAAAAAATCTCTAGTGCCCGAACACCTAAAACCTATAACATCATCTAAAACTATCTCTTTAGATTTTTCATAAAGCTGCTCTTTATTTTTACTTATTAGTAATTTAGACGCCCCTGTTAGATCCTCTACCTCTAAAATAATATTCTTATTTTTTGTTGTTTGTTTTTTTGTAACCATAGCTATTATTGAAAAATTCCTATTCCCGCTTATCTTATCTATCGATATTAAACTGTCAAGCTCCTGCCTGTTTTGTAATAATTTTTTCATAAAAATATACCTGCTTCTAAAATGCCTGATAAAATTGCTGACTTCTATTTTTTGAGAGTCTATTATAGGAGAGGAAATAATTTTTATACTAGATTTTCCATTATTTTCTTCTATTTTGTTTTCTATACTGCTCTCTTTTTTAACCTCAACAGAGATACTTACATTAACAAAATATTTATCAACCAGCTTTTTTTTCTCGCTGTCCAGCTCAAATAAAAGGGGCCTTATTTTTTCTATATTTTCGTTAACTAACTCTCTAGTTATAATTTTTTTATGAGAAACCAGGGCGATTCTATTTAAAATCTCGCTAGCAATCTCTCTGCTTCCTAAATCATTTAAAAAATCAAGCATCTCTCTATCTAAAAGAAATCCCCTCTCAACAAATATTTTTAATATATCTGACATTTTTTACTTTTTATCTTTTATTTTTATATTAAAAAATTAATGTTAATAAAATTAATTGCAGTGTGTTATATTTTTAATTGTTGCTTTTTATCTGCTCAGAAAACCAGTTGTATTACTATCTTAAATTCAGGGCATGATATTTCAGCTGTTATTTTAGCGGGAATGGTGTTAATTTTTACAGGAATTGTACTAATTACAAAGATTAATACAAAGAATTTTCCATCTAAACCCCCACCCCCTCCCTCAAAATTTCTACCGATCTTTCCATAATATTATCAGGAATTGTTAATTTAATCTCTCTCATTCTTCCATGCCTTCCTTTGCTTATAACCCTCGAGTTTATTAAACCAAACATATCAAGTTCTGCAATAATATCGCTAACTCTTCTCTGAGTCAGACTGTCTATATTAGTCCTCTTGCATAAACTATTATAATAATCAAAAATATCTCCACTAAGAACATTTTTGTTGATTTTAGAAAGTTCTGTGATAGAATATAAAACCAGCTGAAATTGTTTAGTTCCTGTCTCAATAATATCTAGGATTTTATCTCTCTCTATTTTTTCATTTGCCTGATCTATATGTTCTATTCTTATTATGCTATGATAGTTTCTCTCTGCAATCTCTCCTGCAACTCTCAGCAAATCCAGGGCTCTTCTGGCATCTCCATGCTCCCTTGCAGCATAGGCGGCACATTTTGCAATAACACCCTCGCTGACAATATCCTGTTTAAAGGCAATTTCAGCTCTCTTTCTTAAAATATCCTGCAGTTGCAGGGCATTATAAGGGGGGAAAACTATCTCCTCCTCTGATAAACTACTCCTGACTCTCTGGTCTATGCTCTCTAAAAACCTTAAATCATTGCTAATCCCTACAATTATTATCTGAATTTTACTTAACTCTGAGTTTAGCCTTGTTAGATTATATAAAAACTCATCGTTGATTTTTTTAACTGCATGGTCAATTTCATCCAATATTAGTATCAATAATTTTGAGTTGCTGCTCTCTAAAATATCTAAAAACTTCAGATAAACCTGGTCTGTTGGAAGGCCTGTAGCAGGAACACTTCCCCCTAATTTTCTAACAATCTCTGCCAAAATTCTGTACTGTGTGTCTGCAACTTTTTTTAGCTTACAATTTATATACTCGACTCTTAAAATATTATTTCTAGCCCTTCTTGAAAGTTCGTTGGCAACATGTTGAATCGAAAGTGTTTTACCGCTTCCAGTCTTCCCGTAAATGAATAAATTACTTGTTTTCTGTCCTAATAAACTAGGCGCTAAAATACTTGCAACCTGTGATATCTGTTCATCTCTATGAGGAATATCATCCGGAGTATAATTTGATTGTAATATCTGTTTATTTTTGAACAAACTTCTCTTTTCAACAGAATCAAAAATTTTATCAAGCTCCATTTTTACCAATTTTTTTAAGTTATATTTATAGTGTTTTATTTATTTTCTTTTAAGTTATATTTATGTTGTTTAACTCCATTTTTACCAATTTTTTTAAGTTATATTTATAGTGTTTTATTTATTTTCTGTTTCTTTTGTTTAGCCTGTTTAGTTAGTTATTTTTTACTATCTTAATTTTTTGTTAATAAGCTAACTCTATTTTCAACAGGTTTATTATTGGTTTATTTTTATTTTTATTTTTATTATTTTTTTATTATTATTATTATTGTTTTATGTTTATTTTTATTTTTATTATTTTTTTATTATTATTATTGTTTTTTTATCTTATTTTTATTATTTTATTATTATTATTGGTTTTTTATCTTATTTT
>CAYJSY010000062.1:0-4503 GCA_964372925.1 Candidatus Woesearchaeota archaeon | reverse complement strand
ATGGTAAGACACAAGGACTTTGTGATTTAAAGAGCACTAGTTTTTTTCTGCATTAATTATTTAATTTTAGTTCTTTCATTATTCTGCCATCTAATTTTTTTAGATGATGCCTAGTATCAAATTCTAGATGACTAGAGTTATAGTGCGCCTGGTTATAACTCCAACCCTTAGTCATTAGATTTCTTTCGTGCAATTCATGCAGTATAACTAATTTTCTTTCTTTTGAAGAGAGAGCATCATCTATCCATACCTCATTTTTTGGAATAAAACTGTAAACTTTATCATGCCCACCCTCTGTAAAGTCTATAAAAAATAAGGCTCGTATAATCTCTCCATTCGCCAGCCATATTTTTAAGTTTGAGTCTAATTTTAATCCGGATATTTTTATTAATTTTTTATGGATTTTTTTTAAAATATCTGCATCAATAAGCTTCTTATAAGCTTTTTTTGATAGTAATGCTTTTTTTCTTTCTAATTTTTCAATTTTTTCTGCAACATTTACAGCCTCCGAATAGCTTTTCCCTTTTTTAATTTCTTTTAAAAAATAAAGCATGTAATTTGCATAATATTTTTCTTCGCCTTTATTGAATTCTTTATCAATCCACAACTCTTTTTTTGGAACGAATTTGAATTCGTAATAAGTGGCACAATTGGTAAATTCTTCATCTAGATTTGTTCTTATATAATATCCATCAACTATCCAGACATTATAATTTCCAATTTTTTTATAAAGTTTTAAGTATGGTTTTTTCATCTCTTTTTTAACAAATCAAAATCGCTTAATAGGTGATTAGTCCAATTTTGCACTAAACTAGTATTATTATATGAGAATAACAGATTAAAAACACTTTCGTTTCTGTGATTAAAATGAAATTCAATCTTTTTTATTTAACATAAAATTTATATAATAATCATCTCTCCATTAATAATGCGTTATAATTTTAGAAATAAAAATAATATTAGAAATAGATTGAGAGTTGAAAATAGAATTGGAGTAGAGAGTCTAGAGTCAAGGTGTATGTTAGCTGTTCCGTTAGATGGACTTGTTGCATACTACCCCTTTAATGGAAATTCAAGAGACGAGAGCAATAATGGCAATGATAGTATCGGTAATGAGGCAGTTCTTACTACAGATAGGTTTGATGTTCAAGATAGAGCTTATAGTTTTAATGGAGATAATGATTATATTTCTGTAAGAGACTCATCCTCGCTTGATATTAGAGGTCCTCTGACATTTAGCGCTCTTGTTAATCCTGAAATTGGAACTGGTTACGCAATTTCAAAGGGAGCGTATAATCTTAGAGATAATTATTCTATATTCCTAGCTGATGGTTTTCCTAGTATAAAGGTGCATACATCTAGTGGAACTTCCTACTCTCTGTCTTCTAGTAGTCGAATTCCTCTTGGGCAGTGGTCTCATATAGTTGGTACCTACGATAGAAATAAGTTAGCTATATATGTAAATGGAGAGATACAAAATAATCGAGAGTTATCCGGAGAACTTTACACTAATTCAGCCAGGTTTTATATTGGGATGAACTATCCAACAGACGCTTTTAAAGGAAAAATTGACGAGGTAGCTGTTTATAATCGGGCATTAACTAGCGATGAAATTAGGAACTTTTTTTCTGAACATACTGGAGCAGATATTCGAAGGCCGGTAGTTATAGTTCC
The DNA here is from genome assembly GCA_964372925.1 of Candidatus Woesearchaeota archaeon. GTDB lineage: Archaea > Nanobdellota > Nanobdellia > Pacearchaeales > GW2011-AR1 > ARS1285. The sequence goes on along the minus strand of CAYJSY010000062.1, from coordinate 2,829 downwards.
TGGTATTTTAGGTTCTTTGCAAGAAAGATTTTCCAGTCGCGCAACAGATATCAAGAGATTTCTTCAGAATGTTGTTTTTGAAAATGGGGGGGTTGTAATTAAACCGTTTCATCCAGATAAACTGAAACAGGAAAGAGTAATAAACACTTATAAACCGTTAGTAGACTCTTTCTTAGCTAGAGGATACTCTTTATGCGATCTAGATAATCCTGATATAACAAATGATTCTGTTGATTGTCAGAAATCTGATTTATTTTTTGCAGCATACGACTGGAGGCAGCCTGTTCTTATAAATCCTAAAAATACAGAAGAAATTTTATGGGATGAGGATAAGAATACCTTTAATAGCGGGGTAGAGTACTTAGAGTGGTGGATTAATTTAGCGAAAGAAAAATGGGTGGCTAGAGGCGGGCAGCCAGCTAATTTTTCTGTCGATGTTATAGCACATAGTCTTGGAGGGTTGTTGGCCCGGGCCTATATAGAAGAAGCAGAGGAGGCAGGAAGGCTAACAGAGAAAGTTAGCAATCTAATAATGTTAGGAACCCCGAATCACGGCTCTGTCTCAACCTACCAGTTTTTAAATCCCTCAAAAAATATTTCTGGAGGAAGTAGTTTCATTAATATTATAAGCGATTCTTTTTTAAAAAATTATTTAAATCGGTTAGTCAGAAATTTAGAGCAAACTTATAAACTTAAAAGAGGAAGTGTTGGGGCAGAGCATCTTGTTCCTAGCTTAAAAGATGTATATCCAACTTTTCCATTTTTTAGGGATAGAGTTCTTACCTCTCTTGAGACAAACTATTTTTTAGAGAGGTTAAATAAAGATATTAGTGATTTAACAGACAGGACAAATGTCTTACTAGTTGGAACAAAAAATCTCTCAACACCTACTGAAATAATTAGTAGAAGAGGTAGATTAAGATTTGTGAATCAGTTAGTTGGAGATGGAAGAGTTATTTATGATAATATTAGTGGAATAGAGGCGGGACAGTTTATCTCTGATTCTAATATCAAAGAAATGTCTATTTTGGATGTAAAACATGCAGATATACCAAGTAATAAAGAGGTTATTGATAGAATTTTTGAGGAGCTAACTATCTAGTTTTATTTTTTCTAGAGTTTTCCAGAAAATTAGGGAGATAATAAGACAGATAAAAATAAAAGCAAAAAATAGTAAAATACCCTCAATACAATTTCTGAGATTAAAACCAGTAAGATAGCCGCCATCCCAGGGAAAACAACTAGCACTTATACTTAAAATATTATTAGAGGGATTAAAATAATACTCCCAAAAATCCCATAATACAAAATTCTCAAAAATAATAATAAAAAGCAAACCAGTTATAAAAGCTAGAATCCAGGTTTTTGCTGTGAAATAGGAACGAAATCTCATTATAATTTTTTTATAAGCCTCTTCTTTGTTTTCTTTTTCTTTTCTCTCTTCTAAGTATTTTTCTCTGCCATTTCCATCTCATCTGGCCTTTTTTCTTCCATCTTCTGCTTGAGCGTTTCATTTTTTGTTCCTATAAATATAAATTATATTACTAAAAAAAGAACCATATTTAAAGTTTCTGCTACCATTAAGTCAATTTCTAGACTAAATGCATACAAAATTAGATAGATGTATCCTTAATTTATCTTTAATCTACAAGATTTATTAATTACACATTCTAATTAATAATAGTAATTTTAATTTAACCAGATAGTCATAGATGATATGAGTTCTAAACTATTTAAATTTATTAATATCAGTAATTGGATAATAAATTAGGCATCCTAATTTTATTTTTAACAAAAGAGCTATCATCTACTTGAAAGGGTAGTTAAATGATTACAATCTTTAGTAATTATCAGGAACAAAAAATTACGGGTTTTAGATGCCAGTAAAAGTTAGTATTTATGAGGTCAGTGTAAGAAGGTTACCCGGTATTAAATTATTAAAGGGATTTCCTATAAATAAAGGATGACATTTTGGTAGGTAGTTTTTGAACAGTATTCTCCAGCTGACAATCAATTTAAAAAAGAATTGTTTATAAACTAATTTTAATTATAAAACTGAAATAGAACTAAAAGCCCTGTCGTCTAGTGGTCAAGGATAGTGCGCTCTGGCCGCGCTGACCCAGGTTCGAATCCTGGCGGGGCTATTTTACTAGAATAATAAACATATTTTGATATCCATAAATTGAAAACTAGATAATTTATTATGTAGTAGTATATACAGCTTTCAATTTTGGATTACAAGAAAATTGTTGAAACTCAATTTTCTGTATCCCAAAAACCCCACAAACAACCAATTTTAGTTGATGGTAAGGCAGGGAGGGTTTTTCTGATAATAACAAAACAACAAAAAACTTTAAATACCAGTTTTTTGTATTATTAGTATTAAGAGGGAATATAAAAATGCCGGAAAAACAGATAGGAGAGGTTTCGAATTATTTTGAGCATGTTGGAGCTATAGCTATAAAACTTAATAGTAGTTTAAGTACTGGAGATAAAATAAGAATAGTTGGTGGGGATGTTGATTTTGAACAGAAAGTTGATAGTATGCAGATACAGCATAAATTAGTTAAAAGTGCAAAAAAAGGGGACGAAGTTGGGATAAAAGTCAAAGAAAAGGTTAGAAAGGGCTATAAGGTTTACAAAGTTTAATTAGAGAGTATGAAAAACAAAGCAATTTTCTTGAGAGTATTGTAACTTCTTTTGCTTTAATATATTTGCTTCATCTAGTTTTAGGAAATAAGATATGGCAGAATTTAAAAGTTAATTATTATCATAAAGTCCTTGTGTCTTACCATGCCCTAAAGGGCATGGTTTGTTTGTTGAGTTTTT
>CAYJSY010000061.1:0-4599 GCA_964372925.1 Candidatus Woesearchaeota archaeon | reverse complement strand
GGTTTAAAAAGATTTAAAAACCTCTTTCTATCTATTTTCACATGGAAAAATCTAATTACAGATTTATTAAAACAAGATGTCAATCTTGTAAGAATGAACAGATAATATTTGAAGGCGCTACTACAAAAGTTCTATGTCTTGTTTGTGAAGCCATACTTGCTGAGCCAAAGGGTGGAAAGGCGGATATAAAAGCTAGAATTGTTGAGGTTTTAAACTAATTTATTATGGACGGCAAATTGGAGGCAGGGCTTATAGTTTTATGTACCGTTGAAAAAATAGTTGGAACAACAGTTTTTGTAATAATCGAAGACAATGGCGAAGGCACTATAACTACTTCCGAGATAGCTCCTGGAAGAATTAGAAATTTGAGAGATTATGTTATTCCTGGAAAAAAAATAGTATGTAAGATATTAAGTGTTCATGGAGACAAAATTCATTTATCTTTAAGAAGAGTAAAAGAATACGAAAAAAAAGAGCTTTTGAATAAAATATCAAAAGAAAAATCATACAAAGCCATTATTAAGGCGGTTGTCGGAGATCATGAAAAAATCATAGAAAAAATAACTAAAGAATATTCTGTAACTGATTTTTTCGAAATAATAAAAGATAATCCAGAAATAATTGAAAAATATTTTAATAAAAAAGATTCTGAAAAAATAACCCAAATTTTAGAAACAAAAAAAGAAAAGCCTAAAGAAATAACCCAGATTTTTAATTTGTCTAATTATTCTTCATGCGGAATTGTAATTGTTAAAGAAATTATTCAGTCGGTTTGCAAAGAAAAAAAATGTAATGTTAGTTATATAGCTGCAGGTAAATATAGAATATCATTAATTGGGAATGATTTTAAAGAAATTAAATTAGAAATGAACGAGATTATAAGTAATATAGAGAAACTAGCTAAAAAACAAAACTGCGAATTTTCTGTTTAAAACAATTTTCCCTGTTTTTCTTGTTTTCCAATTAAAGCCTTTCCGTAAACTCCATCATATCCTGGATTAACATCTACATCACCATTTCTGTTTTTAATTATCAACTCTACCAATAATTCATTTTTTAAAAATTTACTCAATTCACTTTTTTCTATTTTTAATAAAATATTAAATTCGTTTTCAAATATATCAATCAATTCGTTATAAATCTTCCAACACGATTTGCTATTGATGCTTGTTCCAATAGCTAATCCAATTAGTTCATGCAAGGGGAGTATGCTGTAATAAGGCCTTCTTTTTTCTGCCGGTGTTTGATTTTCTTTTTTAATTTTTTCTATTCTATAGCTAACCCCTAAAATTAATTTTTTATTGCAAATTGGACATATCCCCCCCAGCTTCTCTGTTTCTACTGGTGAACAAGAGAAGTTACAATTTCTATGACCATCAAAATGATATTTTCCGTATTCTGGCGGAGTTTCTATTGTAGCTTTCAGTCCATTTCCAGTTCTGATAGAATTTATAATATTATCATAACTTAGCTCTTCTAATTCAAAAATAGTTGCTTCTCTTCCTAAACGCCAGGGCCAGAAAGAATGAGCATCTGAAAAACTTACTATATTTACATTTTCATTTAATTTCCAGATCATGCTAGGATTTGCAGACATTCCACTTTCTATCGCATATATTTTATCTGAATAGTCTTGAAAGCATTCTTTTAAGGAATCAAAACCGCTATCACTTCCATATAAGCCAAACCAGGGAGTAAATGCATGGGCAGGAATTATTTCAATTTTATCATTGATGTTTTTTAAATCCATAACTAAGTCTCTGCAGGAAATTCCAAAAATTGGTCTGCCATCATAATCTAATCTTCCTCTAGCTCCTAAATATTTTGTTATCTCATCTGCTATATTATGATTTGGAGCAAAAATAAGCAAATGAACAGCTCTTCTTTTACCATTTTGACTATACATCAAACTAATTTCTGTTTGCCATAAAAATGTAAATCCCGTTTTAGTTCTTAAAATTCCTTGATTATCCTCCTCTAATTTTTCATCAATTTCTTTTCTTCTTAATGGATGCTGGAAGTCGCCCACTCCTAATAAATGAATTCCCTTAATTCTAGCATATTTTTCTAAATTTTCTATACTTATGTTGATGCTTGTAGCTCTAGCATATTTTGAATGTATCTGTAAATCGGCTATTGTTTCCATTTGATAAAAAGCCAGTATCAGTTTTTATAGATTATTGTAAATGACAAACCAACAGGTAATTTATCTAATACGGCCGTTAATCTAACTAGTGATGAATTTTATGTTGATTTTCTCACGAACTTCAAACATACTTAATAAATACTTTTATGAGGTAGAATCCAAAAATTTTAATTAACAAAATAAACTCAATTAATTAAAAATATCAGAAAAACCCTGCTGTCTTGCCACCAACTAAAGCTGGTTGTTGGGTTTTTGGAATGCAAAAAATTCATTCAGAATAATTTTCTGAACAGAAAATGTAGTACATTTTCTTGTTACCCAAAATCGAAAACCGTATATACTCCCTAATAAATTATATAGTTTTCAATTTATGGACATCAGAAAAACCCTTTAGTTTTACCACACCTTAAAAGGTGTTGTCTGTTGGGTTTTTGGGATGATCCAAAATTGAAACAAGTAAATTTAAATAAACCACATACTAAATTATCTAGTTTTCAATTTATGGACATAATATCAGTTTAAACCCTCAAATATTTTATTAAGTGATAAATATCCCCAGAAAAATAAGTTACATTAGAAACAGTTATCTGAATTAAAGCTAAAAGCCACATAAATAAAATCCAGTTAATAGCTAAAACAAAACCCAGATTATATTCGCTTCTAACTTTAATTTTATAAACTAGATAAACATTTGTTAAAGCTAGGTAAATACTTATTAAAAATAAAATTTTTAGGTCAGAAACTATTCCAGCCACATGAATTTCAGCTCTTTGTTCTTTTTCTAAGGTCAAATATTTGTCAATATCAAATTTTGTAACCCCAAGAAAATTAACATCAGAACTATAAAAATTATGGATTGTTTCTAAAAGATTAATATTATAATTGTTTTTTACTCCGTGTTTGCTTAAAGCCTCCTGATGAGCTCTTTCATGAAAATATGTTGACACTTGAACTAGATATGGCAAAATAAAAAAAATTGTTATAAAAAGAAAAGAGGTTATATAAAATATTTTTAAAACCTCTTTTTTAAATTTCTTATTCATTTTTATATAAATAATGACGAGTTTATAATTCTTTAGATTTTGTTAAGTAAAATATCAAAATTAACATTTACAGCCTCGCTTCACTCGGCTACCTTTTAGATATATTCACTCAATCGACTCCTCATACTCGTTGATTTATTAGTTATTTTATTAATAATCCATCAATAATTTATCCGCTTTCTCTATGTTAATAATCATAGTTTACTTAACAGATTTCAACTAGTTTGTGACTAATGAAAGAAACTTCCTCTTTTTGAATTAGTTGATATTATTCATTACCTTTCCTGTTAAAATTATTAGAAAACTCAAAAAATAGTTTCAAGTCCGCTATTAACCGCAGACTTTTTCCTTAATTGTGTTATTCTCTCAATTAAAGTTTCCGCATCAGAATAATCAAAATTCAATTCTTTATCTTCAGCATACCTCAAAAATTCATCGAATAATGCATCTGTATGCTCTTCTTCATAAAAGAAAATATAAGTATCATTTTCCTTCCTTTTGTTAAGACTTATAAAACCAATATCCTCATTTTGCATACTATTTAAAGTAGACCATGTTTAAATATTTTTTTAAGGATGTTCTATTTAACTTTAGATAAATTTTTGATAAAAGATATTTATCTAGCTATTTTTAACTTTTTTTGAATGTTTTTTTAATTGTACTATCAACCAAATATTTATTAACGATATTTTACTTTCTATAAAATGAAAAACAAAAGAGGTTTTGAGTTAGCAATAAATACAGTAGTTATTTTAGTTTTAGCCATATTAGTTTTATTATTTTTAGTATTATTTTTTACTAGTTCTTCATCAGATTTTACAACAAAAATCAAAAGCTATTTTAGCTACTCAAACATCGATAATATTATAGATAGATGCAATATGTTATCAGATGTAAGCAGAGAATATGAATTTTGTTGTGAAAAAAGAACCGTTAGATATTATGAAAATTCAGAAAAAATAGAAAAAGAGTTTACATGCAAGGAATTACCAAAAAAAATAACAGATATTAAAAAACTAAGTTGCGATAATGTTGCTTGTTAACAACATTAAGAAAAGTTAATAATCAAGTAATATTAAATTTAATAATCTCATAAAAATCAGAAAAACCCTCATGCCCTATCATCAACTAAAGTTGGTTGTTTGTTAGGTTTTTGGGATACAGAAAATGTAGTACATTTTCTTGTGATTCAAAATTGAAAACTATATATACTACCCAATAAATTATCTAGTTTTCAATTTATGGACATCAGAAAAACCCTTTAGTTTTACCACACCTTAAAAGGTGTTGTTTGTTGGGTTTTTGGGATACAGAAAATTCTTCTGAATGAATTTTCTGCACAGAAAATGTAGCACATTTTCTTGTGATCCAAAATTGAAACAAGTAAATTTAAATAAACCACATACTAAA
>CAYJSY010000060.1:0-4677 GCA_964372925.1 Candidatus Woesearchaeota archaeon | reverse complement strand
ATATTTAAAATTGTTGTAGAGTTATATTATGGGGTATTATTTAAGAAGTAGTGTAAACAGAAAAAAATAAGATACTACTAACTAAGCTTTTTCTCAACCAAATCTATACAAACTCCGGCTGCAACAGTGGCCCCAGCATCTCTTATAGCAAATCTTGCCATATGAGGATTTATAGAAGATTTTTCAATAACTAGATTTCCAATTGGCTTAAACAGGCACGTGGCAACATCCCCATTTTTTAAAAAATCAACCTGTCCTGGCATTGGTTGTCCACTAGTAGGGTCAATTTTATTTATAATTTCAATTAGTTGACAAGGCACCTGTGCTGTATGAACATGAAAAACTGGAGTGTATCCTTTTGCGATTACAGTTGGATGATTAATAACTGCAACCTGCGCCCTGAACTCTTCGGCAATTGTTGCTGGTTTGCTGGCATCGCAAATAACATCTCCTCTAGCAATATCTTTTTTTCCTACCCCCCTAATATTAACACCAACATTAAATCCTGCCGGAGCTTCTTGAACTTGCTCGTGATGCATCTCTATACTTTTTATCTCTCCAGAAATTCCTCTTCCACTTCTAGCTGGAAGAATAACGACTTTCTGACCAACCTTTAAAATTCCTGTCTCAACTTTTCCGACAGGAACTGTTCCTATTCCGGTAATATCATAAACATCTTGCAAAGGCATTCTTACAGGCAAATCAAATGGTTTTTGAGGTTCTGGAAATAAATCTAACTGTTCATATATAGTAGGCCCTTTATACCAAGACATTTTATCAGATTTTTTATAAACATTTTCTCCTTTTAAACCAGAAACAGCCAGAAAAGTAACCTTTTCTAGTTTAATCCCGACTGCCTTTAATAATTTAGAAACCTCCTCTTTTACTTTATTAAAAGCGTCCTCCTTATAATCAACCGTGTCCATTTTATTGATTATAACCGCAATTTCCTGAACCCCCATTGTTCTTAACAACCATAAATGTTCTTTTGTTTGAGGTTGGACCCCCTCTTTAGCAGCAATTGTTAAAAAAGCAGCATCAGCCTGTGAAGCTCCAGTAATCATGTTTTTAACAAAATCTTTATGTCCTGGAGCATCAATAATAGTAATCTGTCTTTTAGATGTAATAATTTTTTGATAAGATAAGTCTATAGTAACTCCTCTCTCTCTTTCTTCTTTAATACTGTCCATGACATAAGCAAATTCAAAACCTGGTTTTCCATGTTTTTCAGCTTCCTCTCTAAGTTTCTTTAATTCTTGTTCAGATAAAAGTCCTGATTGAAACATAAGCTGGCCTATACAGGTACTTTTACCGTGATCTACATGACCTACAAATACTACATTCATTATTGGTTTTTGAACTGCCATTTTAACTTAACATTCTCTCTAATATGGATTTAGTTGCCTCTCTTTTTTGAATATCCCTATTATAAATAGTTATAAGAGTAATATTATCATTTATATGCAATTGAACAACAGAATCTCCTATAAGATATATAGACGCATCATAATTATCATTTTTATCAATAGAAAGGCTTCTAAAATTACCAATATGTATATTATCAGATTTTGAATCGTCTATAATGAATTTTGAAGCTACATAGAGTCTTTTCTGAACTTTAGACCACACTTCATTCCTTATTTTATAAGATGCGCTTATTTTATCTTCAAATAAGTTTGAAACTTCATACTTTCCTAACATCTGACTCATTGTTTGTTGTGGCATATAATTTTTAAATTATAAATTTTCAGTATTTATACCTAAAAAAAATAGTTTATAAATCTTTCTGTCTTTTTGTTTTTTTGTCTTATCTCGAAATAAGATTAGCTTCTAAAAATAGGCGATTGAAGTTGATTAATTTAAATAAAAGATAGATTAGAATCTATTAGAAGTGGCTTTAAAAATTTTAGAGATGCTGAATGTTTTAGGAGTCTAAGAGGGATAATTTACAATTATGTAAATCCTGATAAAAAATTAAAAGGAAAAAATCATGCAGAAATTAGCAAAATAAATTTGAATCTTGAAACAAATTAGTTATTGGATTTAATAAAATATATAAAAAATAAGTATGGCTCGTTATCTTGACAGAATTTATTAATGGTTAATTTAAATTTAAGAAATAAAAATTTAAAATAAACTTTAGAAAACACTTATAAACATACCTTTCTCTGATGTTAGATGGCATTTCAAGATAGAGGCAGTTCACAAGAACCGATAAGAGTTAGAACTCCGAGACAGGGGGAGGTAATAGGAATTGTCGAACAGAGAGTTGGAGCTAATAGAATGATTGTAAAATGTTTTGATGATAAAGAAAGAAATTGTAGAATTCCGGGAAGTTTAAGAAGAACTTTGTGGATAAGGCCCGGGGATACAATTATAGTAAAAGTATGGGAATTTGACGGAGATAAAAGAGGAGATATATTGTTTAAGTATACTCCTGCAGCTATAGAGTGGCTAAAAAGAAAAGGATATATTAAAGAAATTAATTCAGATTTTTAATACAGAAAACTGACTGCCTTTAACTTTCATTTTTATATCCCTAAATTGAAAACTAGATAATTTATTAGGTAGTATATACAGTTTTCAATTTTGGATCACAAGAAAATGTACTACATTTTCTGTGCAGAAAATTCTTCTGAATGAATTTTCTGTATCCCAACAAACAAACCCCTTTAATTGGGGGTAAAACAAGAGGGTTTTTCTGATTTTTTATCAAAAATTTATTTTTTGATGTGTCTGTCAAAATTTTTGGGACAGGAAAAAAAACAAACCATCACCCCCAGAAATTTCTAATTTCTGATCCCTCAAAATTACATTTTGAAGTTTTAGGCGATGATAAAAGAAAAAAGTTTCTGATATTAATTAAATAGAATTTTAGAGGGGATTTGATACTATTGATCTCAATCAAAAAAGCTTAAAAACTTTCATTTATAACTATTAATAAGCCCGTATGGTGTAGTGGTTAGCATTCAACCCTGTCACGGTTGCGACCCGAGTTCGACTCTCGGTGCGGGCGTGATCCACCAGAACGGTGATTTGAATATTCCTCTTTTGTTGAACAGTTGATAAAAGATAAATTAAAAAAACAGAAATAAATTGTGGTGCTGGAGAATATATGTCTATAACTAAAATAATACTTGGTCAGGCACAAATTTTTAGATAAAGATGTTTAAGTGACGATAAGATTACAGTATCACAAAAAAGAAAAGTTTAAATAGGCCCTTTAAAATTAATAATTAATAGCTCCAAAAAATTATTTTATTGCTATAAGAATTGATAGTATCAGAAAAAACCCTGCTGTCTTACCCAAACTAAAGTTAGTTGTTTGTTGGGTTTTTGGGATACAGAAAATTCATTCAGAAGAATTTTCTGCACAGAAAATGTAGTACATTTTCTTGTGATTCAAAATTGAAAACGATATATACTACATAATAAATTATCTAGTTTTCAATTTATGGACATAAAAAATTTTAAATATATCGCAATTATTATAAAAATATAGGATTTAAAATAAGATGAGCGTAATTGATAACAAAATAGTAATAGGTCCTTGTGATGGATTAGGGAATTTTTTAGATAAATGCAGGGATAGTAGAACTGATGAGAGAAGAGAAAGTGAATCTTATTTTTTGAGAGCTATAAAGCCTCTTCTTGGAAATGAAGCTGCTAAAACTCTTGAGAATTTTGTTAAGTGGTGGGAAACTAATAAACAAGATAATTACTGGGTTGGAATCAGCGGATCGTGGAGAACAATAAATCAAAAAATAGTTGATGATGTAACAGAGATAGTAAGATCTATAACTAGCGAGGGAATGGGGATACTTACCGGAGGAGCTTTAGGTGTAGATTATGTTGCAACAGAGGTAGTTCTAAAAGAAAGTGACCCAGAAAAACAGTTAAGAATAGCCTTGCCAATTAATAGATATGCTTACATGGAGCATTTCACTAATAGTTCTATGAGGAAAAAAATTAGTAGAACCCAACAGGATTTCTTAATAGATCAGCTAAGATATATTGATGAATACTATCCTAATATAATATTCGATAATTCTAAATTTGATGAAGAACTTTTTTTAAAATTTGAAGATGAGACTTATAGAAAAAACAGCTATCATTTTAGAGATTGTTTAATTGCGTATGGATGTGATGGGTTAATAGCATTATGGATAAACGGCTCTGGGGGAGTTGAGGACACAATTAATAAGGTTAGATTTGTTAAAAAGCCCATATTTAGCTCTAATGAGCTTATCTACTCGATAAAGGAGAATGATAAGAATGTTATAAAGGATTACGAATTAATAAGGATACCAAATATTTCTATCGAATATCCTATTAAAAGCGGCCTCTCTTCTGTTTAAAAAATGCTTATGAGCATAAATTGAAAACAGATAATTTATTGTGTGATATATGATTATTTATTATGGTTTGTTATACTTATCTGAGTTAACTACATTTTCTAATTAATCATCTTCGTTTTGATTTAACCAGATAGCCATAGATGGTATTAGCTCTAAACTCTTTAAATTTATTAATACAGAGTAAAAATAAACCTCCGCTTTTAAGCAGAGGACAAATCCTTCAGATTTGTATTTTCACTCTGTCTCCCAAAGTCCAGACAAACAATGCCCTTTAGGGCATGGTAAGACACAGGGACTTTGTGATACAGAAAAAAAGTAA
>CAYJSY010000059.1:0-4979 GCA_964372925.1 Candidatus Woesearchaeota archaeon | reverse complement strand
TTCAAAATTACATTTTGAAGTTTTAGGCGTAGGTAAAATACAAGAAGTTTTTGATCTACTTTTTTCCTTATAGCCTCTTCTAATTTTAGTTTTAAAAAATCTCTTTTATGAGTTCTAGAAATATCTAAAGAATTGAAAACTTTATATACTGCTACCTAATAAATTATCTAGTTTTCAATTTATGGACATAATAAAAACTGATTTACTAATTATTAAAAAGGAAGTAGAAAAAATAAAAATTGATGATTAACTTACACATCTAATCTGATACAAATAAATTCTTTAAAAAATGTAACATTTAGGGTACATTTTGTGAATAGTTTTTTAAACTACTAGTAACTTTATAAAAATATGCGCTATTAGTTTAGTGGCAGAACGTGTCGTTGCCAACGATAAGACGCGAGTTCGATTCTCGCATGGCGCATTTACTGGCATTTATTTTAAAAAAATTTAATGTTAAATCTTCAACTAATCTATTTATTAAAAAACAACAAAACTTAAATTTACAACACTCGTTAATTAATATCAGAAAAATCCTCTTGTCTTACCACCAACTTTAGTTGGTGGTTTGTTTGTTGGTTTTTTGAGATACAGAAAATGTAGTACATTTTCTTGTGATCCAAAATTGAAAACTGTATATACTATCTAATAAATTATCTAGTTTTCAATTTATGGACATCAAAAACTTTCTGTATTAAACAGTTAATTCAAAAATGAGTTTTTTTAACAAAATAAAAGAGAACAATGCAAAGATACAAGCTTCTCTAACGATAGTAGTAAAATTGGTTTTAATAGCTTCAGTAATCTATGCCATATATTATAATTTATGGAGAATTTTATTTATTAATTTGTTGCTTCTAATTTTAATCTTAATTCCCTCAATTACAAAAAGATACGATATAGAAATACCAAAAGAGATCGAGTTTATACTGTTAATTTTTGTGGCATTTTCCTTTTTTTTAGGCGATTTAAGAGGACTTGTTATTCAAATATTTTTTGGACTGGCTCTGGGTTTTGTTGGATTTGCCCTCATACTAATAATGTATAGAAATAGCAAAATCAAACCTAATTACCTATTAATATTATTTTTTGCTGTCAGTTTCTCGCTTTCTCTAGGAGCTTTATCAGAATTATCAAAATATTATTTAAAATATTTTTTAGATTATAACATAGATATAACTGATTATCACTATGCTATCACAAGTTTGACTCTTGTTTTTGCAGGAGCTCTATTAGCTTCTATATGCGGCTACATTTATTCAAAAGGGCATAAAATAGCAATTTTAAAAGAAATTGTCCAAAGATTTAAAAGCAAAAATCCTAATCTATTTATAGAAAGAACAGATTCTCCGGATGAAATAATTATGCTAATAAAAAAAGGAGAAAATGAAAAGCTAGAATTTAAATCTACATTAAGGACCAACCTACATACAAACGAATTTGACAAAAAAGTCGAGCATTCTTCCCTTAAAACAATAACCGCCTTTCTTAACTCGGGTGGTGGAACCCTCTTAATAGGAGTCTCTGATTTAGGGGAAATATTTGGAATAGAAAAAGATAACTTTCAGAGTAATGATAAATTTAACCTTCATTTTACAAATTTAATAAAAGAACATGTGGGCAATGAGTACCTTCCTTACCTGCATTTTGAACTTATCTTAATAGAAAACAAAAATATCCTAAAAATAGACTGCATGAAATCTGATAAGCCGGTATTTTTAAAATTTAATAAAGATGAAGAATTTTATGTAAGAATTGGTTCTTCAAGCGTTCAAATAAATGGGAGTAAGTTAATTGATTATATAAAAAACAATTTTAAGAACTAATAACATTTTTATCAAAAATTTCTTGTGTGTTGTCTTTGTCAAAATCAGAAGAATATATCTTAAAAATTTTAAAATAATTTATAAAAACATTTAAATACTAACTTTTTTCAATAATTTTATGAATAGAAGAAGATTTTTAGAAGGAATTTTAATTTCATCACCTATAGCTCTGTCTTTTATAGCCGGATCAGGATACGCATATTATTATTCAAAAAGGAAAAAAAGCTATAAATCAGCTGATGAAATTGCAGTTATATTCAAAGAACAAGAAATAAATCCAGAAATAACCACCTCTCCAGGAAAAAGAACCCTTTTGATAATTGGTGATATGCATCTTGGTTTTGGAAATAGCTACTATAAGTTATTAGAAAATTTAGAAAATAAAATTGAAATTGATAAAGTTTTTATGGAGGGAGTATATGAGCATTTCGTTCAACCAGACCCATATTATGCCGCCATGTCAGATATAGCAAAAATAAATGGTCATACGCTAAATAAAAATTTTAAAGAAAAAGATGAGCAGGGTTATTATAAAATATCAAATAAATTTTTAGTAGAAGGTATTGAAAAGAAAAATCTTTTATATGAATCATTTATTTTAAATAACCTAAATCAAGAAATTTTGGTGTATAGAGTTTCTAAAGATTCGGACTCTTTAAAAAGGATTGGCCAACTTTACTCTCAATTAAAAAACAAAGATTTCTATATAGAAAATATATCCGAAAGTGATAAAGAATTAAAAAAAATTAGCGATTATTTAACAATTAAAAATGAAAAAATTAGTATAATTAAGAGGAACAATCATTTTATTGATGTAATCGATAATAAACTTGAAGAGTATGAAGTTGGAGTTTTTATTGTTGGCGAGAATCATATAAAACATACAAAAAGATTGTTGAATCACATTAATATTGGAGAGTATAATTTATTAGAAGATATTGCATCAAGAGGTATAGGAAACTGCTACATTGATGTTGGTCAGGCAATTAGTTTTAATAAAAAATTTAATTGATTATTTTATTTTCATAAATTGAAAACTAGATAATTTATTAGGTAGTATATACAGTTTTCAATTTTGGATCACAAGAAAATGTACTACATTTTCTGTGCAGAAAATTCTTCTGAATGAATTTTTTGTATCCCAAAAACCCAACAAACAACCAACTTTAGTTGGTGGTAAGACAGGAAGGTTTTTCTGATTTTTCAAATATTTTTATAATTCTGATTTTTAAAAACCCCAAAGGCCTCTAATTTTTTAAATAACTGTTTATTATTTCTAAATAAAATAACTTTCATTCCAAGTTTTTTGGCCGGATTTAAATTCCAATTTCTATTATCTATAAATAAAATTTCACTGATTTTTATCTTTTTATCTTTCTCTTTTATTTTTTTAAATAATAGTTTATAGATTTTAGGGTCTGGTTTTCTAACTCCAACATCACACGAGATAATAACTGGATTAAACAATTTAAAATCCTCTTTTGAAATAAGAGCTTTTTTTGATAGTGGCCACTGATCTGATAAAATTCCAACAATATAACCTTTTTTCCTTAAACTGTAGGCTAGAGAATATAATTCATTATTTCTCTTAAAAAATAATTTATATGTTTTAATAACGATATTTTCAAGTTTTCTATGATTAATGTTTAAATTATTAGAAATAATCTTAACTGCTTTTCTTTCATCTATCCTGCCCTCAATAGAGTCTGAGTAGCTTTTATCAATTGTATCAAACCAGGAATCAATGTCAAGCCCAAGAGTTTTTGCTAAATGCTGATGAACTCCCAAATATTCTCTTTTCAATATAAAAGAAGAATACTTTCCTATACTCAATACTCCGCCAACATCAAATATTATTGATTTTACTTTTTCTCTTTTTTTCATTTAAAGTATTAATTTTCCTTGCTGCCAGTCTCTTATAATCATTAGACAGACTTTATTTTCATCTATATTTCCCCCTTTAATAAAATATCTTTTTTTTAAAGCTATTTCTTTTATAATATTATCCATATCGTCTGTTTTAATAACTATATCATAAAAACTTTCAAATTTTTCTTTATTGTTTTTTAAAAAATTTTTTATTAAAGTGTAAGCAACAATTTGAGGATTTTTTAATCTCTCTGCATCTCTGGCTCCAATTAACCCGTATCTTATTTCATCTTCTCTTGCAAGCGGAATAACTCCGGGAGAATCTATTAATTTAACTTCTTTTGTTGCTTTTATCCAGTGTATCCCATGCGTTGTTCCTGCTTTTTTGCTTACTTTTACCTTTTTTTTATGCGATAATGCGTTGATTATACTTGATTTTCCAACATTAGGATATCCAAGAACTCCAACTACAATCTCTCCTCTAGCCACCCTGTAATTTTTATTTTCCTCCTCCCCTCTCTTACCAAATATACCAAAAACTTTTTTAATTTTGTATAATAATATTTTGACATCTCTAGGTTTTTTTGCTGATACAAAAACAACCTCACCCTCCTTTTTTAATTCATTAATTTGTGAAATTAAACTTTTTTTAGATATCAAATCTGATTTATTTACGACAAAAATTAAAGGTCTTCCAATTTCTTTAACTAATTCCTCAACTTTTTCGTTTCTAGAATACCCAATAAGTCTTGCATCCAATATTTCTAAAACTAGGTCAGATTCTATTATTATCCTTCTAATTAAATCCCAGCGAGGTTCCATAATAAAAATAAATAACAAATGTTAATAAACTAATCTGTTTTCTGTTAATTAAACTATTATTATTAAAATAGAGAAAGCAGATAAATTATTGATAGATTATTAATAAAATAACAGAGAAATCGACGAACATCAGGAATTAATTTAGCGGAAATATCTAAAAGTTAGCCGAGCGAAGTAAGGTTGGGAATGTTAAGTTTGATATTTTACTTAACATTTTCATAAAATTTAAAAATAAGGATTTCTAATAAGTATTGATGAGAGGTTTATTAAAAAATTTATTTTTAGCTGGCATTCTTATCAACCCAACTATTAACGAAAAACCCAAAGAGGAAATAAAAGGTTCTATCCCAGATGATTTAATTTACTCTATTGAAAATGAATTGTTGTCTCAAATAGGGAATACCTGGGAAAAAATATATATAATGAGTTATAATGGCAATGAAAATTTAATAATTAAAAAAG
>CAYJSY010000058.1:0-5111 GCA_964372925.1 Candidatus Woesearchaeota archaeon | reverse complement strand
ATCTGAAAGATTTGTCCTCTGCTTAAAAGCAGAGGTTTATTTTTGCTCTGTATTAGAAACTTTTGTATTTTTTGGTTTCTTTAGTAAAAGAGGTTAAAATGTCCTGGTTTGAAGTTGAAACAAAAATTAAGATAAATAAAAAAGAATTGCCGTTATTAAGGGAGAAAATAGAAAAAATAGCAGCCTTTAGTAAAAGAGAGATAAAAAAAGACAGCTATTTTGCAATTAAGAAAAATAACTATCCGCAAAAAGCTTTTAGGATAAGATTAAAAGGAAAAGATAGTGTTGTTAATTTCAAAAAGTTGTCTAAAAGATACTGGAAAAGTGGAATTGTTGTTAAAGAAGAGTTTGAATTTAAATTGATTAATATTGAAAATTTTCTTGCCCTGATGAGAGACCTTGGATTTGAGGAATGGATAAAAAAAACTAAAATAAGTGACAGCTATTTATATAAAAAAGATAGGAGAGTTGTAATCGAAATAAACAAAGTTGAAAATCTGGGTTATTTTTTAGAAATTGAGTACCTGGCAGAAAAACATGAAATAGAAAGGGCCAAAAGAAAAATTTATCTTGTTTTAAGGGAACTTAATATAAAATCGAGTTATATAGACAATACCGGCTACACAAAAATGTTGTGGGGGAAATCAAAACATTTATAAAAACCTCTGTCTGTAATAATAAGGAGGTAAAATGGTAAAAAAAGTAGGTCCTATAACAATAACTATAAATGTAGCTTTGTATATAGTTGGAGTTTTGGTTTCACTAGCAGTTGGTTTTGGAATGGTTGATGGGACACTATCTGTAAGATGGATACCTGAAGTGATAACAATAGCCGCCGGATGGGTAGTAGTTATACTAACTCTAGTTTGTGTTTTGCTGTCAATACTGAAATTAGCAGAATAATTATTTAATTTTTTATCAGAAACTTCTTGCGTTTTACCTACGCCTAAAACTTCAAAATGTAATTTTGAAGGATCAGAAATTTCTAATTTCTGAGGGCATAGGTTTGTTTGAAGTTTTTGAGACCAAAAAATTCCTTTCAGGAATTTTAGGGCACAGAAAATCTTCTGAAAGATTTTCTGCTGCAGGAAAAAAGACGTCACCTTCATTGGACGTCCCCTGCTTAAAAACAGAGGTTTATTTTTGCTCTGTATCAGAAAATTTTTTATATATTTAAATTTTTTTAAGTTTATGATCCAAAAAAAAATTTGTTGAATTTTTTGTTTAAAACGGTTGTTTTTTTCTGTATTAAATCATAAATCAGTTGTTGTATAAAAAATCGAGTTTTTCAATTTCAGATAGGTTTTTATAAACCATTTTTATCATGAGTAATTATGGAAGATTATAATATAGATAAATGCGCTTTTTGTGGAGAAAAAAGTTTTTATGTTCTTGAATGGTATGGTCTAAATCAATATGAGAAAAAACCCCTTGTTGTCCAAAATTTCGGTTCTTGTACTAATTTTGATCATATAGTAAAAATTGTAAAAAGCAATTTTTTAAATGCATTTGAAGATATAGATGGAATTGTTGATTATAAAACATTGCAAAAAGAGCATAAGAGACTGGCAGAAATTGTTAATCTTGCTTACCATATAGATGACGATTTTATTTATTTATTAGGGCAGGAACTTATTTACAGGGATCTTTCCAAAAACCAAAAACTTCTTTTTAGTTATGAACAATTGCATGACTTATAGTCCATCATTTTGCAATTGTCCAGACAGAGAATTTTTTAATCAATAAGACATAACCTATACAATTCTCTCTAGATTAGTATAAATTTTAAAAAGTCACAAAAATTTCTCAACAAAATCGGCTCTTTTTTCAATGCTCATGGATGGGACTATAACAATATTATACCCCATTTTAGTGTACATACTAATTATTTCTTTATGAATTTTTTTCTGATATTTTTTTGATTCTTTTCTTAAATTATCTTTTTCATAAAAATCTAAGAAATCTAAAATAAAAACCTTTTCATATCTAATTTTATCTATATATCTTAATTTATTTTTAGAAATTTTTAATTTAACTAGACGATCATAGACTAAGGTGTCTCCAAAACCTCTATCTAAAAAAACTATCTCCTTTTTTATTTTATTTTTTAGTAGTTTTTCAACTTGTTCTTTTTGAAAATTGAATATAGCTTCCTGAAATTCTTTTTTATTTATTGTTAAAACAGATTTTCCTATGAATTTTTTACTTTTACTAACCTCTCTAGCAGCCTCTTTTAAAATTCTGAATCCTCTGCTTTCTAACTCACTGATTAAAGAAGTCTTTCCTACTCCAGGCCCTCCAGTTATTACATATATTTTTGGCATTTACATCTTAATAATTTCATTTAAAACTAGTGGAAAATCTTTAAATCCATCTTCTCCAGAAATATGGCCCATATTATGAACAATAATAATTTCAGCATTTAATTTTTCCTTAAATAATTCGGTGTCTGATAAAGGGACATAGGGGTCATCGTCAGAATTAATGACAATAAACTTTGTGCAGTGTTTCTTTATCTCAATAAAATCTACTGGGTCTTTCAGCCATGGTTCAGCAATTTCATACTTAAAATTTTCATCCCAAGTTTCATCTGTTAAATTAAACCATCCAGCAACAAGAACAACTCCTCCTATTCTAACATTTTCAGGCAGTTCTGCTAAGTATCTCAAAATTGCCTGACAACCAATACTATGACCAACAAAAAAAGTATTTTTATCTGGCTCAGATATTTCTTTTAGTTTATTAACCCACTCGCCTATTTTTGGGTTTGCTGTATCTGGCATTGAAGGGAGTTTAGTCTCATAGCCTTTCTCTTTTAATCTATTTTTTAGCCATTTATACCAATCAGTATTAGGACTGCCTGTCCAACCATGAACAATAACAATTTTTTTATTGGTTTTCATTACTCAAACTCTCTAGCTATTTCTAGCAATAAGTTATCATTACCTCTTGCTGCCATAATCTGCAAACCAACGGGTATATTATTAATATGACCGCAAGGTATGCTAATTGCAGGAATTTCAGCTAGATTAGCAAGAACTGTTAATACATCATAATTATACATATCATCTATAGATATTTTATCGCCAAATTTATGCGGCAGTCTAGGAACTGTCGGCAAAACAATTATATCAAATTTCTTGAAAGCGTCTTCAAATTCCCGCTCTATTATTTTTTTAGCGGAAAGCGCTTTTCTGTAATATCTGCCCGCAAATTCTTCCTTGCTTATTTCCTCCCCGCCAAAAATCCTCCTCAAAACTTCGGTGCCGCAGGTCTCTTCTATTTTATAACCATATTTTCTTCCATCAAATTTTCTAGTTCCAGAAAAAAATTCAACATAAACTATAGGATAGTATGTCTGTATTCCTAAATTTACATGCTCTAATTTAACCTCGTTATAAATATATTTTTTTTCTCTGCAAACTTCCATAACTCTTCCAATTGTTTTCTCTAAAATTTTTTTATCTGCGTCTGTCTTTAATATTCCTATTCTGTTTATTTTTTTAATATTTGTTGAAAAATCTCTGCTAACCGCATCTTTTTTATCTCTGCCTTTTATTAAATCAAAAATAATCTGAGAATCCTCAACATTTTTAGTTAAAGTTCCGATTTGATCTAAACTCATGCTCAAATCTATTAAACCATACCTGCTGACAAAACCGTAGCTTGGTTTGAAGCCAACAATTCCGCAATGGCTGGCAGGATTTCTAATACTGCCTCCTGTATCGCTGCCTAAAGCAAAATCGCAAAATCCAGAGGCTAGTGCGGCAGCACTTCCAGAACTGCTTCCTCCAGGAATTAACTCTAAATTTACAGGATTTCTTGTCGGCCCAAAGGCACTTGACTCTCCGCTGCTTCCGGCAGCAAACTCGTCCATATTAGCCATGCCAATAACAATCGCGTCTTCTTTCAATAACTTCTCAATAATCGTTGCATTATATCCCGACTTATAGTTCTCGAGAGTTTTAGATGCACAATTGCAAATCATTCCTCTGACATTAATATTAGATTTAACTATAAACCCTAATCCAGCTAACTTTCCCTGAGTGCCATTTTTAATTTTCCTATCTGCCTCTATAGACTGGCGAATAGCATTTTCATTTAAATATAAAATAGAATTTATCTTACTATCCTCTCTTTTGATTTTAAAAATAAAATTTTTGATATTTTCTTCTGCGCTTAACTCTCCATTTCTAATCTCCCTAATTTTTTGTCTAATCATTTTTTCTGATTTTAATAAATCTCCTCAAGATACTTAATTATAGGAACTCTCCACTATCTTTATTTTTTTAATCTAAAATTGAAAACCAGATAACTTATTATGTGGTAGCATATACAGTTTTCAATTTTAGATTAAAAAAATCCAACAAACAAACAACCAAATTTAGTTGGGGGTAAGACGGGAGGGTTTTTCTGATTTTGTATTTTCTTGTATTCACTTTTCATATAAATAGAATTTTTATGCTCTATCTTATCATCTATTTGTTTATACAAGACATCATAGCCAGAGGAGTTGATTCTATAATTTATAGGCAGGCGATGATTAATTAAATTGATATCCTCCCTATATTTATTATAATTTTTATCTAGCCTATAAAATTCTTTATTCGTCTCATGAAAAAATGGTGCTTCGCTTGTTTCTACAAAATCAGACAGTTCAAAAAGGCTTTTTTTTAGATTTTTTTCTAAATCAGATTTTTTATGTATTAATTCCTTTAAACTTATATTATCTAAAATTTTTCGCCTGCATTTTTTTCTCAGCGCCTTATTTTCTTTAAAGCTCATGCTAATTTTTCCAACTGCCTTTTTCTGCAATTATAAAATCTTTATTTTTTCTAGGAGCATTATCTAAAAGCTGTTCCTTAAAATCCTCGCACTTTATATCTATCTCCTCCCTTTCTGTTTCATCTCTCTCCACATAAAAATTATCCTCTGTCTTAACTTTTTCAAGAGCTTTTGCAAATTTATCTAGAATCTCTTTTGCCTGTTTTTTTATTTCCGTTTTATCCATTTAAATATTAGTTGAATAGTGTTTTTAAAATTTATGGGATAAGTTTTATCAAAAACTTCTTGTATTTTACCTACGCCTAAAACTTCAAAATGTAATTTTG
>CAYJSY010000057.1:0-5147 GCA_964372925.1 Candidatus Woesearchaeota archaeon | reverse complement strand
GACGTCGCCTTTATTGCGACGTCCTCTGCTTAAAAGCAGAGGTTTACTTTTTTCCTGTATTAGATTAAAAAACTACAACATTTCAGATTTTTCTTCGATTTCACTAATCCCATCTTTTTTTCTTATTCTTATTATATTATCAACAAAATCCTCCATTCTTTGTTCGTGACTAACTATAATTAATTGTTCTGTGTTTAACTCTCTTAAAACCTCCCTCATTTTTTCTAGTTGCTGTGCGGAAAAACCGTCTGTTGGTTCGTCTAAAATAATAATATTTGAAGTTTTTAGGTTACTTAATAGAGAATTTATAACCTGGTTTAGTGCAAGTCTATAAGACAGGGCAATAGCGGTTCTTTCTCCTCCAGACAAAAAGCTATAATCTAATTCATAATCTTTCTGCTCAATTCTAGGGGAAAAGTCATCATCTATTTTTGCTGTTAGCGAATCTGATACTAAAGCAGAAAACCATCTAGAAAAAAGATTAGAGAATTGCTCTTTTAAGGTTATCATGACCTGTTTTTCAGTAAACAATATTAAACTCAAGAATTTTTCAGTCAACCAGTATTCTAATCCTTTCATCTTTTCTGTTTTTTGTGTTAATCTATTTTTTTCCTCAATCTCCCGATTTTTTTCTTTTATCTCTCTATTTACAAATTCTATTTCTTTAAAAATTTCTACTTTTTTTATGGCAATATCACTCTCATTTTTTTTAGCCTGTTCCAACTCTTTAGTCCTCTCTTTAAAAATAATGTCAAACTTTTCAAATTCTTTTATCGCCTTTTCTATTGTTAAAATCTGCTCCTGTAAAATAGATATATCTTTTTCCAAAAAATTTTTTTGTACTTCTATTTCATCTTTCCTTTTTTCTTTTTCTTTAATATTTTCCAGCCTAAATTTTAAAATATCAAATTCAGATTTTTGTTTTAAAAAATCTTCTTTGGTTTTTTTTATGTCTGATATTTCACTAGAAATAATTTCTTTATTATTTTTTAAATCTTTTATTAAGTTTTCAGTTTCCTGTTTTTCCCTGTTAGCCTTTTCTAAAATATTTTTTTTATATTCTTCTAATACATTCTGCAGACAGGTTGGGCATTTATCCAAACCATAAATTTTTTTTATTAACTCGTTTATCTCTACTATTTTTGATTCAAAAGATTTTATTTTTCCTACGTTTTCTATGTAGCTTTTTTGATATTCCTCTTCTTTTTCCTGTTGATATTTTATTCTTTGATTTAACGAATTGTATTTATCCTCACCAAAATCTAATTTTTTTGCTTCTTTAATGTCTTTGTATAAATCATCAATATTTTTTTGGTGTATCAAAACCTGCTGCTTCTTCTCTAAAATAAGTATTACAGATTTTTCTTTTTCATTTTCCAGCATTTTTTTTTCATTTATTTTTTCTTCAATTTCTTTTAAAGCTAACTCTTTCAAATATTTAATCTCTAAAAATTGCTTATGTTTTTCATCAATCTCTTCTTTTATTTTTTTTAAATCAGAAGAGTTTTTTTCTTTTTCTTCTAGAATTGCCTTTAGTCTGTCTAAATCACTTAACAAAGCTTCATTAATTCTTATTTTTTCTCTTAATCTTGAACTTAATATGTCAGCATTTTCTTGAATTCTTTTGTATTTATCAATTCCAAAAACGTGCCTTAGAATATCTAACCTAACCTCTCTAGACTCTAAAACAATTTGTTTCATCTCTTCTTGTGGAGTGTAAACTGTAAATCTGTATAGTAAATTTGTTTTTTTTGCAAATTCGCTTGGATAGTTCAATAAGTTTAGCACTTTTGATTTAATTTCAGTAACACTTTCCTCAAATTTTTCATTGTCAATAGTTAGAGAGGTATATTCTTGAGAAATAGAATTTTTATTTCTTTTCAAAGACCTTTCTATTATAACTTTTTTATTTTCTATTTCAAATTCTAGAATTACGGTTCCATTGTCTTTATCATTTTTTAATAAAGACGCGGCTTTTTGAGAGGGCTGTAAGCCAAATAAAGCAAATTCAACTCCAAGTAAAACAGTAGTTTTTCCAGCACCAATATCCCCCGAAAGCAAAATAGAGCCTTTTGGAAATATTATCTCCTGGTTTTCGAAACTTCTTAAATTTTTAATAATTAGCTTTTTCAATAACATCATAAAATGATAAAAACTATCATTATAAAAATGATTATAATGAAAGAGATAATTTAAAATTAGGATAAATATATGACTAAATTTAAATATTCTAATATAGTATTTTTATAATGAAAAGAGGATTAAAAAATGATATCTTTTATTTTAAATCAATTAATAAAATGTTAATTACAAATTCAATCTATACACAAAAATATTCTAATATGCTGTCATATCAAAAAAAATCGGACTCGCGTTTTCTCTCGCTATTAAATAGAACAACTTTCTTGTCAAAACGCTCGCAGACAACAGTTATTATTATACTCTCTATATTAATATTTGGCTCTGTTCTATTGCTGTTTTATTTTAATAAATCAGATAGTAGAGATTTATTGCCAGAAAATAAAGCAAGGGTTGATAATGCAAAAGCCATAGTTTCTTTTTGCATAGAAAATGCTATTTCAGACAGCTTGGAGAGAGTTGGTTTTCAGGGAGGATATTATGAAAAGCCGGAATATTATTATGATTTAGGTGATTATTTTTTAACCTATTATTATTACCATGGCAAAATATTATCTCCTTCAATAAACAAAATAGAGGGGGAGTTAGAAAAGTCGGTTAGTGAGGAGCTTTTAGATTGCAGGGAGCTTGAAACAGATTTTGAATTAGATTTTGGAAAGCCAAAAACGCGGGCATTTATTAGATACAATGAAATTGAATTTAATATAGACTATCCTGTTATAATAAACTTGGATGATGACTCAACAACCATATTCAAGAGACATTATATAACTAGAGAATCGGCATTAAGAGATATGACTGATATGGCTGTTTTTATGACGGAGTCAAGAAAGGATTCAGAGTTTGATTGTATTAGTTGTTTATCAAAAATGGCCGAAGAAAAAAATTTGTATCTAGACATTTATAATTTTAATGACGACACCATAGTTAAAATTTATGAAAATTACACTATTGATGAGCAATCGTTGATGTTTTTAAATAAATTTGATGAAAAAATAGATAATAACCTCATTAGATAAACAAAAATTCATAATGCAAAAGAAAAAAGAGTTAGGACAGAACAGTTTAAATATTAAATCTAAAAAATCTTTAGTAGTTATTTTATTCGTATATATTTTTTTATTAGAGGTTATAATACCTGCTCAGACTCAATCAGCTGGCTTTGATATAGAAAATCCGATAACATGGCATCTAGACTGGAATAAACTAAAAAATAATTTACTGTCGAATGCAGATGATATTAATATTATATGGGCTCAGATTTTACCTCAAGAGAGGCAAAAAGTAGTAGAAAATTTGATAAAAAGCAAGTATGGCGAGATAGAAGTAAAGGGTTTTGATTCATCTAGGGAATTAATACAGTCTGTTTATGAGCCAAATTTAAGATTCACAAAAAATGGTTTGCTTACAAATGGAAAAGCTTTTTTAGATATTGAAAAGCTTCCTGAAGATTTGAAAGGGATTGAATATAGTGAAAAAGAAAAAGCGTTTATTTACGAGTTTAAAGACAAATCCGTTTTAACTATTAGAACAGGAATTTTAAATAGAGACCTAACAATAACTGGTACCTCATGGCCCTCTGATGGAATAAAGTGGAATAAAAACGGTGAGTTTAAGCAAACTTCTGAAGGAGTTGAGATTAAAAAAAATGCTAGAGTTGAATTAAAATCAAAATCTGGAACCTTAATAGTTGAAGCAAATAAAGGCAAGGAAGGCTTTGTTAATTTTATGAGGGGGGAAACAGGAAACAAGCGGATTAAGGGGAAAAATATAGAGTTATTTGCTAAAGATTCTGAAGGAAAAGATTTTGCTAAAATATCCATTCCTGATAAAAAAACAGAGGTTTTTTTTGGAAATGTTGGGGGAAACGAACAGTATGTTAGACTAGCTGAAAATGGAAAGGAGATTATGGTAGTTGGAGAGGGTATTCAGATAGAAATTTTTAAGGATCTTGAAAAAATTGAGGTAGACGGAGATAAAATTTCTGTAAAAAATAAGGAGCTTTTTTATGAATTCAAGAATGATAAAGAAGGAAAGCCACAGACATATATAAGTCATAAGCCGGGAGAGGGAAAAAATATCCGGGTTATAAATAAAAGAAATCTGGATGGAGAGGTTTTAACTGAAACTAGTCAGGATGGAAAGTCTGGCAAGACAGAAAATACAAAAGTTAGTTCTAGAAATGAAAGAGTTAATAATAATAATAATAATAATAATTTAGTAATCCCTAATCAAGAAAGCAGGGGTCCTGAGAATCCATTACAGTCAGGTGTTAGGTTAAGGGTTGATTACGGCAGGTATTTAAATTACGGCTCTGGAACTTTTATCGGTTATGATAAAGAGGGTAATGGAATAATTATTACTGTTGCTCATGCTTTTGAGGATTCTAGAAAAGGAGGAATCTATGTAGAGACTTATGCTGGTAAAAGAATTCCTGCAGAGTTAATTCATGTTCAAAAAAGCAGAGATTTAGCTTTAGTTAAAATACGTAAGGATTATATACCAAACAATTTTAAACCAACACCTGTCTCCAGAAAACAGGCTAGAGTTGGCTCTAGTGTTTTAAGGGTGGGGTGTCCGGGGGGAGGGGACTTTAAACAAACTCCTTGCACTATTACAAACAAAATATTTGACGAGGGAAGAACTACAGAAACTACTACTTCTGCAAGGCAGGGAGAGAGCGGAGGGGGTTTATTTTATGGAAGAAAATTAGTAGGCGTTTTATTTGGAGCAGAGTCTTATTATGGAGGACCTAGAGGAGAGGCTTATTACGCTTCTACCAGTTCTATTCAAGATTATTTACGAGAGAGAGAGTATGGATATTTAATAAGAATTAGTGTAATACTGTTGGAGTAGATAAAGATCACCAAATTAAGCTAGGTTTTTGCATTAGCAGACTAAACTCTTGTTTCTAAAGACTAAAAGCTAGCACTCGCCAGAAAAGTTATTGGATTTAATACAGAGCAAAAATAAACCTCTGCTTTTAAGCAGAGGACAAATCTTTCAGA
>CAYJSY010000056.1:0-5184 GCA_964372925.1 Candidatus Woesearchaeota archaeon | reverse complement strand
ATCTGAAAGATTTGTCCTCTGCTTAAAGGCAGAGGTTTATTTTTGCTCTGTATTATATTTTTTTGAAGTTTTGGAAGTTTCGAGAAAGTATCCGTCCAAAAAAATCCGGTTAAATATTCATTATTCCTTATATATATAGAATAATTATCCTCCCTGTTTTTAACATAAAGATTATTTCCTTTTCTATATAATAAATCGTCTTTGTCTAATTGAAAAAGAGCTTCTTCTCCGCTAATTTCAATCAATTTCATATATGTATGAGAAATCTTTCTATCTTAAACTTTTCTCAATTTCAATTAATCTGTTTAATTTACTTTTTCTTTCTTTTCCATAAATTCCCGTTTTAATAAAATCGCATTCCAAAGCAACAGCTAAATCTGCAATTGTGTTGTCTAAAGTTTCGCCGCTTCTATGCGAGATAATTATTTTAATGCTGTTTTTTTTAGCAATATCAATAAATTCTTTCACTTTTATTAAAGATCCTATCTGGTTTGGTTTAACTATTACAGCATTAACTGATTTTTTAATAATAGCTTTTAGTAATCTTTTGGGGTTTGTTGTTGTCAAATCATCTCCAACAATTAAGCTTTTTTTATTTGATTTTAGTAATCTACTAAATCCTTTAAAATCTTCTTCTCTTAACCCATCTTCAACATAAAATAATTTAAATTTTTTTATCAATTTATCTACATAATTAATTTGTTCTTTTGATTTCAGCTTTTTTTTAGGATTTTTATAATTATAATATTTATCAGAAACTTTTTCCATATTGTTCCGAAATTCTGAGACAGAAATTTTCAGAGGCAGTTGTTTAGAGAAAACTTCTGCATTATAAAAACTGCTTGAGGCTATATCAATTCCAATATCAACATTTTTTTTATGTTTAGTTTTTATCACATGTTTAATTTTTTCCATTAAATTTAAAACCTGTTCATTATTCAAACTTGTTTCCCATGCCCCCTCATCATTTCTTTTTTTAGCTTTCAATAAATTACCAGCAATTTCATAAGCAATTTCATTTATTTTTACAGATTCTTTAAAATTATTGCCATTACCAATAAATAAAAATTCTTGAAAGTCCGGTTTATTGTTATTTATGCCTATACTATGCAAGCCCCCTCCAATGGAGTTGCCAACAGGCCTTATCTTGATGCTATTAATTTTTTTTTCTGATAAAAACTCAAAAAGTTCTTTTCCACTTTCTTTAGCAAGAGCTTTCAATAAACTGCTTTCTAGTACAAATAAACTATTTCCTCCTAATTTATTTTTTGTTAATAATTCTACTTTTTTTAAATCATCAAATTTTTTTAATTCTAGTTTTTTTATTTTATTAATATCCAATTTATTAATAAACCCAACATCATCCTCTAATTTTTTATTGTAAGGCTTAACCTCATATTTTCCTGTCGATTTTCCTGATGGAGCAGATGTTTTAAAAAAACCCCTTCTAGTTTTAACAAAAACAGAAATTGTTTTTTCATTCCTGGAATCTTTTATTATTTTTGCACCTATATTTTCTATAATCATAATATTACTAATAACTATTCATTTTTATATTTTTATGAATGTTCGTTTCATCCCAATAATCCTTTTAAATCATTTATATGTAATAGAAATTATGAGCTCAAATAATCTTTACAAGATGGTTGTCGAAGCTGGGCCAGACGGAGAGAGTAGCAGTTTTTATAGATATGTAGCTTCTTCAACACCAGGATATAATAAATCTGTAGATGACCCTATTTATCATAAATTGATTAGTTTAGCTCTAGATTCTGCTCAAAAAGTTGTTGAAATAACTAATAAAAAAATAAATCTAGAATTTTCTGTAGAAATTAAGTAGTTGTTTAAATATCCGAATTCCACAGGTTCATAACTTTTGTAGTTATTATGATTATAATAACCATTGCCATTTTTGCATAAGCCGGCGGAAGCTAAATTAATTGATAACAAAATAAAATCATCAACAAAAACTTTTTTCTCATATTAAATCAAAATAATTATTTATATTTTATTGTTGGGCATTATATTTCTTTATAAAAAAAGTTTCTGATTATCACATTATATTTTAATTTAGCCCTTTAAAATATTAATTCCTTCAATAGTATCTGTAACTGGCTCTGGAGCCTCATTAATAATAACTATCTCCTTATTATTAATTTTTCTTAGTTCTTTGAATAATTTTTCCCAGTCTTCTCTCTCAGTTTTTTTATGATACTTCTCACCTTTATCTCCATAGACAATCCCTGTAAAATGGCAGTGCCATCTTTCTTTTGTAAAAAGTTTTTTTATTTTTTCATAATCGACTTTTTTATCCCTTGCCAAAATATGAGCAAAATCTATACAAAAACTGCAGTTTGTTTCTTTATATAATCTATATATTTGTTCAAAACTTCCAAAAACATTGTTTTTTCCCATTGTTTCTGGAGCTATTTCAATTCTCCATCCCTTTTTTTTTATAATATCCTGCATTTCTAAAATCGCATTTTTAATGTTCTGATAACTTTCTTCTTCATCCATTCCAGAATAATAACCAGCATGAAAAACAACAACTTTCACGCCTAATTTTTCACCAACCTCGCAGCATTTTAAGATCCTTTCCTTGCTTTTTTCAATTTTATTTTTATCCTTACTATTTAAATTAATCCAGTAAGGCGCGTGTATGCTTAACCTAATATCAAATATTTCAGCAGCCTCTCTAACCCTCCTAATATCTTCATCCTTTTTTATATAAACCCCATATGTAAATGGTATCTCTGCGGCTTTTATCCCGCACTCATTATAACTTTTAAAAGTCTCTTCAATATTTTTTACCTGACCAATTCCAGCAGGACCTAATTTTATTGCCATTTTATGATATAATCAAAATGATATTTAAATACTAGCTTATTTTTGCATTGTTGCGTTAAAGGGAGTTTTCATAGATAAAGTAATAAGTAGCTTGGAGATTTTTATTTTAAGAAACTACTTAAAATAAGTTAGAAATATTGTAAATAACATAATAACAAAGGGTAATGTTGCTAATGTTATTCTAATCCATTTCTGAGGTATGGCACTAAAGCCTTTTTCTAAAGCAAAAACAACAAGAGTAACACCTAAGAAAATTGGGACTTCAATAACGGATAATCCTAGTCCATCTCTACTTCCAATACCGAATATCAATGAGTTCACAATTACTGTTGCAAGAATGAACCAAGGAATACTAAACCAAAATCTCCACATAGCTAGTGCAAAACCGATTATAAATAAAACAGGGAATAGAATAGCAACCCCAATAATAATTGCTCTAATTATTCCTTTCTATAAATATATGTCAGACAATTTGAGATAATGAAGCAATACCTTTAAATCTTGCTCATCTTAATCAAATTCAACCACTTATTAGCATAATAAAGAATAAAAGTTATTTTACCATCATATTTTATACTAGTATATCTTAAATCTCAAAATAGCTCCAATTCCGCCTAAATTAAAAAATTGAATCCCCTCCTCTGTATCTACTGATATTGTCTCTATTTTAACAGAAGTTTCTCTTGCTTTATCCATAATCTCTTTTATATCGTTTTTTTTCACTTTTTTTGACAAAAAAAGCGTATCAACCGCCCCAAAATTAATGGCCTTTTCTACATTTTCTTTTCCGTAAGCAGTTTTCTCCCTCTCTTTTCCTAACATATTGAAAAATCTCTCTAGTAATTTTTTTTCATGTATAATCTCTTGTTCAGCCAAGATATCTTGTGAAGATTCGACAAGCAGCTCTAAACCATGCTCATCAGCATAACCAATATCTTTAACAGCTAAAATTTTTTCTTGCAAAACAGTTATTAAATTACTCTCTCTTATAAAATCTTCTTTTGTTGGTCCCGGCCCTCCAATAAGTATGCCCTTTAATCTATGCAAACCAAAAAATTCTTTTTTTGCTACTTCTGCAATTTTCCTAAAAAATTCTTTTGCAAGCCCCTCTCTTATTCTTGCGTAGCGTGCTGATGATTGTCCTCCCTTATTTGTTTTTCCCGGTATATAGCTCTTAAAGCTATGCAACGTTTTTATTTTCTTCCCTATCAATAGACCTATAGTAGCCTCATTTCTTTCTACAACAATCAATCCGTACATCTCTTTAGCCTCTAGCATCTCTTCTAAAGGGTCTAAAACAAATGTCTGATCGCATCTATACAATCTAACATTAAGTTCTTCAGGCGGCTCAAATGCTTCTACAATAAAATTATTCTGCCCCTCTATTTCTGAAACATTTCCTGAAAATAAAGCAACACCGTTTTTAGGAGTTTGTTTCATTCCTTTAGTTATTCTTATTAAAGACTCAAGGGCTTCCTGAACATTTTTCCTAGTTGAAGTTGATTTAATATTTGCAGCAGTTGATTTTTCAGACTCTAATTGTTTAGTTATTAGGTTTATATCAAATCCATTTGGAACTAAAACAGTTATAAGCTCTGTATGCCTTGCTTTATATCCTTTAATTATTTCAATAAAATCTTCTAGTTCTTTTTTTTGTTTTTCTGTTAGATGCATTTTTATAACTAATAGACTATAGTAAATAAAACTTTTTAAATACTTTTAATTAGTATTAATGATGGAAGAAGAATATTCATTTAATTTAGATGATTACTATAGTCACTCAATTTCAAAAAAGGCCTTAAGTAAAATAGAAAAATTATTAATAGAACAGAATTTAATTGGATATATAGAAGGTTATTTATGCGCCAAAGACTTTTTGGGACCTGAAAAAGCGAAAGACAAAAAGTTTTATGATAAATTGTATAAGATTTATGAGGAAGGAAAAAATAAAGGTTTAAGCCTTCCAGATCTAAAAGCCATATTAAGAGAATATATTGATTCTTATTTAAGCGAGAAAGTTCAAAAAGAGAAAGTTTAAAACCAGAGTCGATAAAATTATCAATCTATTTAAGAAATATTTTTTAATTTCCTAAAAATACAATATTGATGATACAAATATCAGCTATATTAACCTCTCATATCCCGATTAATAAAAAGGATTTTTAATTGTTTCTAGCACTATCAGTCCGGTCTTATCTGGAAATAAATTCCTCTCAAAAAATAAGATAAGCTTTACTGTAATGCAGAGTTTTATGAAAAAACTTAACAAAACTGTTAAGTAAACTATTATTAACATAGATAAAGCGGACAGATTATTGATAGATTATCAAAAACTTC
>CAYJSY010000055.1:0-5287 GCA_964372925.1 Candidatus Woesearchaeota archaeon | reverse complement strand
ATCTTATTAGTTTTATAATGATTTTATAGCTAACAGAAAATAAATAATAATCTTAAAATTATCGAAGAGAGTTACCAAACCTAAAAAATGGAGCCACTAACTTATTAAAAGGAAGTATTATGGTTTAGTGTAGTTAACCATGATAAATCCATTTCAAGATAGCTATTATTATAAGCTGGAAAGGGACGGCAGTTTAGAGAAATATCTTGAAATTCATGACGGAATTACTTCTTTTCCACTGTTTAAAGGAATTGAAATCTATCAGAAGTTATTTGATGAGGGTTATTTAGTGCCTAATGTTAGTGTTATTAGATTAATGTGGAATATTGGAAGAGAGGATGAACATTTTTTAGTTCTTGAAGATGGAAAATTAGAAGGCTTAAGTCTTTCGGCTCATTCTGGAGAGAGGGTATTTATGAACCAGAAAAGATAATAAAAGATGTTTGCTGGGAATCTCAAAATTTAAGGATAAAATTTTAAAACAAATTTTTTAAAGAAAGATTTATAAATTGATATTACTTAATAATATAAATTAATTATTAGTAAAATAAAAAAATACTAAGTAATATTTAATACAGGAAAAAAGTAAACCTCTGCTTTTAAGCAGAGGACATCGCAATGAAGGCGACGTCTTTTTTCCTGCAGCAGAAAATCTTTCAGAAGATTTTCTGTGCCCTAAAATTCCTGAAAGGAATTTTTTGGTCTCAAAAACTTCAAACAAACCTACGCCTAAAGGCGTAGGTAAAATACAAGAAGTTTTTGATAATACTAATTTTTGGGGGAAAGGGGTGTTTATGAAAATCAGAATCTCTGCAACAATAGATAAAAAAACAGAAAATGCTATTGATTCTTTGTTAAAAAAAGGAAAGTTCAGAAACAAATCTCATGTTATTGAAGAGGCTATTATATTATTAAAGGGGGTGGAGAATGATAAAGAGTAAGGCACAAATCACTATATTTGTAATCATTGGGTTAATTTTTGTAGTTAGTTTAATGGTGTTTTTTTTGTTGGTAAGAAAACCGGAAATAAAAATAATTGATGAAAAAAATCCACAGGCGTTTATAGAGTCTTGTGTAAAAGAGTCTGTTGAGGAGGCTATTGAGATACTGAGTGATAAAGGAGGGGACATAAATCCTAAAGGATATATCAGCTTTAAAGGAAAGGAGATAGTTTATTTATGTTATAATGAAGATTTATACAGACCATGCATTAATCAGAGGCCATTATTAGTCGAGCATATTGAAAAAGAAATAACAGATTACATAACACCAATAACCGCGGGGTGTTTTAGTGAGTTAGAAAATAAATTAAAAAATAGTTATAATGTAGAGCGTTCTGGAATGCAATTAAATACCGTGCTTCAATCAAAGAAAATTTTTGTTAAAATTAATAAAAAATTTAAAATTACAAGAGATGGTGAGGCTAGCGAAGTTAATGAATTTAGGATAAACTTAATCCACCCTATTTATGATTTTGCCAAGATAGCAATGGAAATTGTTAATCAGGAAAGCAGATATTGTAATTTTGACGAACTGGGATTTATGATTTTGTATCCAAATTATGATATAACTAAATTTATAACGGGGGAGTCTGACATAATATATAATATAAAAGAGGTTTCAACTAACCAAAATTTTACCTTTGCTGTAAGAAGTTGTACACTTCCGCCGGGATATTAAAATGACAGACAAAATATTCAGAAAAAAGGCATTTATAAGTTATTTTGAGATAGCTATACTAATTATCGCTTATTTTGCTTTTAGTTATACAATTAATGAGGTGAATAATAATCTTTTTAGAAATGGCGATTATAAAAAAGAGGGCAATAACCAAAACAGATTTTTTGGAAGGATAGCTAATTTTAATGAAATATTTAGTGGAATGAAGCTAGTTAGTGCTCAGGAAACAAGAGCTTGCTGCGAGTTAACTAAAAATGGAAATACCTGCCAAAATGTTCCTTTAAACCAGTGTAGTACAAATTCCAAATCAGCCCCGACTAACTGTGAATTTACAGAATTTTGTAAAATCGGTTGTTGTATAAGCCCTACAAACGGATTATGCAATGAGAGAACTTCAAAAGCGGATTGTGAAAAAAGTAAGGGTGTATTCAAAGATGATTCGTCGTGCAATGTTCAGGAATGCCGAAAAGGCTGTTGTGTTATAGGAGAAAATACCATATGGAATACTGAAAACAATTGTAAGTGGGAAGGGAATACTCAAAATAAAAATCTTCCAACAAATTGGAAGACAGAGGTTGTTTCTGAACTACAATGTTTATTTTTGGCCGAGAAAAATAAGGAAGGTAGTTGTGTTTTTGAATCTTCTGGAAAAAGAAAATGCGTTTTAACAAGCTTAGATGAGTGTTTCAAAAAAACAGGAAGTGAGGCAAATTTTTTTAGAGATAAGTTTTGTTCTGACAGAGAGTTAAACACAACGTGTAAAGCAAAAGACCAAAAAAGATGTGTAACAGGACAGGAGGATGTTTACTGGTTTGATTCTTGTGGAAACAAAGAAGATATTGCGAATGATTGCGACTTCTATAGGGGCAATTATTGTGGGAAGGATGGTGGAGAAGTTGTTTGCAAGGATATAAAATGCGATACAAATGGAGACGGAATAAAAGACAGAGAAAATGGGGAGTCTTGGTGTAGTTACGATGCTGCTATTGGAGATGGAAAAGATACTGTTGGTAGCAGGCATATTAAACATATCTGTTTTATGGGGAGTGAGAGAGTAGCTCCATGCGCAGATTTTAGAAACGAAATTTGTGTTCAGGAAGATACTAATCTAGATGGAAAGAAATTTTCACAGGCTGCTTGTAGGGTTAATCAGTGGAGAACTTGCCTAGACTATAATAAAAACAAAAAAGATGTTGAAAATAAATGCAAAAAAAATGTTGATTGCAAGTTAAAGCATATTGATATGGATGGCAGTTTTAATTTTAAGGTTTGTGTTCCTAACTATCCTCCTGGATTTGACCTTATTCAAGAAAATCTTTATAATCAGGAGGGAGACTTAAATGAAAATTATTACAAAGCCAGTCCTGCAGAGGGTATTTGCGATATTGCGACTCAAAAATGCACTCAAACTTTCAAATGCTGTCCGTTTACAGGATGTACTTGCATTGATAATTGTGATTGCAGCAAGGAAAAATTTACTAAAGAGATGAATGATTTATGTGCTTCTCTAGGAGATTGCGGGGCTTATATTAATTATGCAGGAGAGCCAACAAGCGGAGGATATAGTGTTAAGGGAGCTCCTCGATTGACTGCTGAAAAAATGGGATATTCAAAATATGCTAATATTAATCCAAATCCAGCTCCTCCGGGCGATTCTCAATTTTTTAATTCACTGAATTCTGAAACAAATTTAGATTGTTCTAGAGGAATCGCTAGTGAGAGTGGAAATTCATCCGCTTTTCAAAGAGAATTGTTAGTGTCCGCTGGATCTTATGGAAGCCCTCTATTGTTGGAGATTTTAAAACAGAAAACAGACAACGAAACAGAGGTTATTAATGACGTTTGTTTAGGCCCTATAGGATTATCTAGATTTACAGGAAATATAGCCAGTGCAAAAGCGGGAATAATAGCCCAGATTGAAGAAAAAACAAAAGAAGATAAACAGCCTAAAGATTACTCTATGATAGCTGCGATGATTGCAGGATTAATATCCTATCTAATTGCTCAGAGTATTTTAATTTCATTAATTGCGTCATTACTTGCATTTTTATTTTTTGGCGTGTGCTGGACAAAAAAAGTTGATATTTATTTTACATGTATGCAGTGGGAGCCTCCTGAAGGAGGAGCGAAATGTAATGAATGCAATAAATTAACTGTTCCTTGTACCAAGTATAGATGCGAGAGTTTAGGACAGCTATGTCATATAATCAATAAAGGAACCGGAAATGAATTGTGCGTAAGCAAGCCGGTAAATGAAACCCTGCCAATGATAAAACCATTTGAAAATGCAATTTCAAATGGTTATAAATATACTAATATTAATGATAATGGTTTTGAAATCGTTAATTCTAGTGATAATTCATGTTTAGAGCCGTACACTCCGGTTGATATTGGAATAAAAGTTGAGCCGTTTGCAAAATGCAGAATAAGTAGTGATTCAAAACAGAGTTATGATGAGATGGCTGATTTATTTGGTCCAAAAGGAAATTATATTCTTCCAGCTCATCTAATGAAATTATTTTTTCCAAGTCCGGAGGCTTTTAAAAATGTTTATAATCTAACTGATGAGCAAATTAAGGTTCTTGGCAGAATAGATTATTATGTAAGATGTAAATCAGCAAGCGGGAAAACAAATCCGATTCCTTATAATATTAAAACTTGTATAAAACCTGGACCGGATTTAACTGCTCCAAGAATTAGTGTCACAAGACCTTTGACGGGAAGTTATGTTAAATATGATGATAAAGATAAGGAAGTTGTTATTTATGTCAACGAGCCAAGCGAGTGTAGATGGAGTTTTGATGACCGAGATTTTGATAATATGAATAACAGCATGACGTGTGAGACCAATCCCTTTAATTACTCTTTGTATGGATTGCCTTGCAATGCTAATCTGCCAGTAAGCAACAGCACTAAATTTTATTTTAGATGCAGAGACAGATCTGAAAATAGGAATACAATGTCAGAAAGTTATGTTTTTGAATTTAAAGCCTCTCAATCTCATTTATTTATCGACGAAGTTATTCCAAGAAGAGGAGAGAAAATTATTGTAAATGTTGAACCAGCTAGTTTTAAGCTAAAATTAAAAACATCTGGCGGGGCTAAAAATGGGGAGGCTAGATGTTCATGGGAGGGCAATGGTTATAGTGATTCTTTCGTCTATAATAATAATGGCTCCAATATTCATGATTATCAGCTAACAACACTAACTGAAGGAAGTTACAATATCAATTTTATATGTGAGGATGTTGCAGAGAATACTGCAGAAAATTCAACTTATTTTGAGGTAAGGGTTGATAATGTCGGACCAAAAATAACCAGAATTTATTATGAGGAGGGATTGAAAATAATAACATCTGAAAAAGCTGAGTGCAGATATGGATTTACAAGAGATTTTATTTTTGAAAATGCGACAAAAATGTCAAGTGATGAAAAAAATCATCTTGCAGACTGGAGAATCAAAAATTATTATATTCAGTGTAAGGATGAATTTGGAAATAAAGGGGAGAGAATAAAAGTCAGGCCAATCTAAATAAATTTAAAAAATCAGAAAAACCATTTTGTCTTATCACCGACTAAAGTTGGTTGTTTGTTGGGTTTTTGGGAT
>CAYJSY010000054.1:0-5307 GCA_964372925.1 Candidatus Woesearchaeota archaeon | reverse complement strand
GTTGCGAAGCAACGTCCACTGCCTAAAGGCAGTGGTTTACTTTTTTTCTGTATTAGAAGTTACTAAACAAATTAGCATAGTATCAATAAATTGCAAAGAAAGTATACAAATTATTGAGTCATAAACAAAATAATTTAAAAATAAACTAATTAAATCAGAAAAACCCTCCTGTCTTACCACAAACTAAAGTTGGTTGTTTGTTGGGTTTTTGGGATACAGAAAATGTAGTACATTTTCCCGTGATCCAAAATTGAAAACCTTATATACTACCACATAATAAATTATGTAGTTTTCAATTTATGGGCATAAGAAAAATGGCAAAAATAATTTTAATAAATACCGGACAGACAGAAGAAATTAAAGATGGTGATAAAGTAAAAAATGTTTGTGAAGAAAAATTTAGGATTCCTTTTGGCTGCGAAGATGGTATTTGTGGAACTTGTAGAATTAATATAGTAGAGGGCAATGAAAACCTGTCTCCAAAAAACCAGAAAGAAGAAGATATGTTTTCAGGAGAACCGGGAGTAAGACTTGCATGCCAGTGTGCAATAAAAAAAGGAGTTGTTAAAATAGATTATTGAAACCAACATATTACTCTCAGAGTTCATTAAACAAACAATCCGCTTTTTGGTCCGAGAACTATATGTCGAGTTGTAATTAATGTTAAAAAAAGTAAAAGAGATGTTAAGGATAATCGATTTTTTACACTAGATGCTTCGATATATCTTATCAAATAAAAAATGTTTTAAATCGATATTATTTAATCAAATAAAATGGAAAATAAGGAATACTATGAATCTTTAACTGAAAAAATATTTTTTAAAGGACTTAAAAGTGAAGAAGTCTCTAGTTTTGTTGAATATAAACTCGGAAAAAATTTAAAGATTTAAAAGAGGCTATTTTTCAGGGAAGAATGGAAGGTTTAGGTGAATTTGAGAAAGAAATTGCCTCTATTGCAGATAGAATTTACAATATCAGAAAAACCCTCATGTCTTACCACCAACTAAAGTTGGGTTTTTGGGATACAGAAAATTCATTCAGAAGAATTTTCTGCACAGAAAATATAGCAAATTTTCTTGTAATCCAAAATTGAAAACGATATATACTACTAGATAATAGATTATCTAGTTTTCAATTTATAGACATAATAGAAACAGATACTAAATCTTTTAATAATAAATATGGCGGGCCGGATAATTAATTAAAGTTCTATTATATATTTTTTTAGATAAAAATATTTAAACTAACTTTTTAATTGTTTAAAAATGGGCGAAATATGTTCTATTATTGCTAATCCTAATGGAGAGGCCTGGGAATTTGCTTTTGAGGTATATAAATATCTAACAAAAAAAGAAGATGAGAGAGCAGCCAGAAAAAGAAGAGAATTTTCTGATAAAATAGAAGAGTATCTATTAGAAAATAAAGAATTAAACTCACAGCAATCAATAGAAAGTTTGAAAGGATT
The DNA here is from genome assembly GCA_964372925.1 of Candidatus Woesearchaeota archaeon. Taxonomy (GTDB): domain Archaea; phylum Nanobdellota; class Nanobdellia; order Pacearchaeales; family GW2011-AR1; genus ARS1285. The sequence continues at coordinate 3,842 of CAYJSY010000054.1, read as the reverse complement.
ATCAGGGAAAATTTACGATCTTATCAAAGAGGGAGGAACCAGTGAATTTGAATTAAATCCAGTCGAAATCAAAGATTTTCCTGATAAAGAGTTTAAGCCGCAAATTAAAAAAAACATAAGAGGAAGCAACTGTTTTTTTATCCATGATTCTAATCTAGAGCCGTCTAGATGGTTTACAGAACTCTGTTTAATAAATCATGCCCTTAGAAACTCTTCTGCAAGCCAGATAGTAAATGTTTTGCCTTATTTAAAATTCAGCAGGCAGGATAGAAAAGATCAATCAAGAGTCCCAATAAGCTCACAGGTTGTTGCAGACTCCTTAAATCACAATCATACTAGAGGATTGACTGTTGAGGTACATAATGAAGCTACACAGGGATCTTACAGTATTCCTTTTGACAGTCTTCCAGCATTCCCATTTTTAATTAGATATTTTAAAGAGAATCGTCCGGAAATATTAGATGATTTAGCTATTTTAGGGCCAGATGGGGGTTCGATAAAGAGAATAGAAAGATACATCGAAAAATTTGGTTTTGACAAAGCAATTGTTGACAAGTACAGAAAAGTTAGCGGTATTTTAGGAGAAAGTTTAGGCATACTAGGCAATGTTAAGGATAAGAAAGTACTTGTTTATGATGATATAGGTTCTACAGGAGGAACGCAGATAAGGGCCTCAAAAGCAGCTAAAAATGCTGGAGCAAAATTTGTTGTCGGATACTGCACTCACGGCATATTTACAGAAGGAATCGAATCGATCTTAGAGCATTTTGACGAGTTTTATGTAGGAAATACAATTAAACAGCCGAACATACCAGGATTAAAAATAGTTTCTTTTGTAAACCCCATCGCAGAAGCAATTTATAGAATTCATAGAGGATACAGCTTAAGCGAATTGTTTGAGTGATTTTTCAGTAATTTTTAGGGGGCACATATTATAAAAAATATTATTATTAAAATTAGTAAGTTACTGTTTTAGATTTGAGTTTGATAGCTATTAAATTTGATAATAATTCATTTAAGATTTTCAAAATAGCCATTTTCACACAAACATTTATAAATCATTTCTTATTGATATAAATATAAAAGGGGTTAATAAAATGTACAGAATTAAAAAAATAAACATTTTATCTTTAGCGATAAATGCCACGATAATCTATTTTATTATTGGGGTTATTTTAGGAATAATTATTGCCTTATTAAAATCAAATCCAGTTATTGTTAACTCTGTTAATCCTGATTTATTGCGGTTAACCTATTTACAAATTGTAGTATTATACCCAATTGCTTATGCAGCAGGCGGTTTTATAATCTCTCTTTTTGTTGGAATAATATATAATTTAGTTGTTCAAGTAACCGGCGGAATAGCTATACATCTAGTCAAAGATTCTGATACAGGAAAAAAGACGAAGTAGAACCTCGTCGGTCACCTAAAACTTCAAAATGTAATTTTGAAGGATCAGAAATTTCTAAGGGCGATGGTTTGTTTTTTTTCTGTCCCAAAAATTTTGACAGACACATCAAAAAAGAAATTTTTGATAAAAAATCATAAAAACCCTGCTGTCTTACCCAAACTAAAGTTAGTTGTTTGTTGGGTTTTTGGGATACAGAAAATTCATTCAGAAGAATTTTCTGCACAGAAAATGTAGTACATTTTCTTGTGATTCAAAATTGAAAACGATATATACTACATAATAAATTATCTAGTTTTCAATTTATGGGCATAATTAAGAATAGGTTTATACTAATTCTTTTTTTAGATATCCTCTATACTAACCGGAGATTCTTTATTCTCATCAGCTATTTTTTCATTACCTCTTTCAATTATTTTTCCTCCTTTAGATAGATGAAAATAATCATAAAACTCCTCGCTTAATTTTAGCTCTTTAGTGTGCCCGAGTTTTTTTGCATGAACTAACCCTATCTCAGTAAAATGTTTAATATGGTCGTAGGCCTTATTACTTCTTATCTTTATTACAACTGACTGTTTAATTGGCTGTTTATAAGCTATGACTGCAAGCGTCTCTTGTTCAGCCTTTGTAAATTCAGAAGTTCCAGTTGCAAGTTTATTAACCATGTTTACATATTCTGGTTTTACGTCCATCTTCCACATATTTTCTTTTTTTATTATTTCAATTGCAGATTCGTCCTTGCTGTATTTTTCAATTAACTTTTCGATACTATCTTTTATAGTTAGAGGATTGACATCTGTAAGCAAAACTAGCTGATTTAATGATAAGTATCTTGCCGACAAAAATAAAGCCGCCTCTATCTTTCTTAAGTTTTCTAGTTCTTTTGATTCTTCGATTTCTTTTACAATTTTTGAGCCAATCATCTAAAAATAAATATAACTAGCAATTTAAAGTTTTTTGTTGAACTAATAATGAAGGTTGTCAGTCAATTATATAAATCCCCAATTAATTTTATTAATTTTTTATCAATAAAAAAATGTCTCTTATAACTTTCCTTAAAGACATTCCATTTGTATATAAATCTAAAGAGGAGTTATCCACTATTTAGGAGTTCTTTTATTGAGCTTAATCCATTTTCAATATCTTTCTTTAATCTCTCTATATTTTCTCTAATATAATCACTTGCATTATCTATCTGTGTTAATTTGGTCTGAATATTTTTAAAATCCAATAACTTCATTTTCATTTCCTCTACTTCTTTTTGAATTTCATTTATAGGGATTGTTTTCTGCTTAGCCTCTGCACCCCTCTCAACAAATAATCTTGCAACTCTAAAAGCAAAGTAAAGACCATAATTATCAAAAGAAGTGACAATATAATTATTGGTGATTTTCATTGGCTCTAAAGCTGAGGGAATCTGAGATTGAGATTTAAATAAGAATATACCAAACTTAGCACCTCTATTTTCTATTGCATCATTCATTTCATCAATAGTCTTTTTGTGAGAATAGGCAGAGCTATCTTTACATTCAATAATAACTCTTTTGTTCTCATCTCCATTAATATCTATAGCTATATCGCCAATTTTGTTGGTTTTGCCTAAATTTTCACCAACAAAAGTGATTTTATCTTCATACTCAGAACAGAAGTCCTCAATTGACTCAAGAACAACTTCCTCAAACTTTCCCCCTTTTAATGTTGTCTTTTCCATAATTTCCCGATTGGTTTTTTCTTTCATTAATTCGTCCCTTAAATCTTGTATTTTTTTGAAAATCTCTTCTTTTAACTTTTTAATAGGAGAATCATCTTCAAATGGACTTAATAAATCGCTAATCTTACCTTTCCTTTTATCGAAGTAATCTTCAAATAATACTCTCATTTTCCCTAGGGAACTTGAATTATTTTCAATATCTAAAGTTTTTTCTATCGTATCTTTAATACCTTTTGATTGGTTTTCAAGATTCTTCATTAGTTCTTTGAACTCTTTCTCAACATAATCTACATTTTCAGTTAGATAAAGATTTCTTAATCCTATTGACCCTATTATTATTGCCTTTTTAATAAAATCTTCTCTATTATTTTCTTTAATATCTTTTAGAATTTTATAAGTATTTGCATCATCAATAACAATATTATTAATAAATACAGAATCATCTTCTACTTTCACTTTTTTGTCTTGTTCGCCCATGAAATCTTAATTAAAGGTGACCTTAAAAATCTATCTATAATTAAAGCTGATTAATTTTTTGTTGATTTTATCAACCTAGAGATTTCACAAGAATTTTTATTTTAAGCTTTCAGTATATGTCACAATACAAATATACAATAATATTTTACCATAGTTTATCCTTTTAAAGTATTAGAACAAAACGAGAAACTTTTAATAATCTTATTAGTATTAAAAATTATGAATAAAAAAATTATTCTAAATTT
>CAYJSY010000053.1:0-5314 GCA_964372925.1 Candidatus Woesearchaeota archaeon | reverse complement strand
ATTACTTATTATCAAGAGGATATTATTTCTGGATAACACAAAGTCCAAAAAACCGAAATATTTAAATACTAGTACCTCAATGTGTATACAGAGAGTATATACACCTTAGTGTATGTATTTTCATAACACACCTCTTTTCCCCTGGAAGAGCAAAGCCATGATTTTCATGAAACTAGCTTTTCTAGGGTTTAAATATAGAAACTAAAAAAATATAAATTACATGAATAAAAAATCAATTACAAAGTCAAATGACGAGGAACCAGCAATCATCCTATCAATTTTTCTAAATTTAAAAATAAATCTTTTATAACTGGTTAATTTAAAATGTCAATTAACCAAAATTTTATTTCTCGATATAACTTTTTAATTAAACAGCTGATTATCATCTAAAATGTCAGATATATTCGATAATAAAATCTTATGCAAGACCTGCAATGTAGTCATGGTCCCAGTGGATATCACTAAAAATGGTTTTATTTTAAGAACACTAGAGTGTTCAAAATGCAACTCTAAAATTTTTCATCCAAAAGATGAGCAGGAATACAATAGTTTTACAAATCTAAAGAAAAAACAATTCAGTGTTAAAATGAGGTTTGTTGGAAATTCTTATGCAGTATCTATTCCAAAAGAAATTGTTGATTTTATGAAAGAACAAAGAAGAATTATGGACAATATGGTTAAAATGTGTTTTGAAGAATTTGGCATATTAAGACTTGATTTTGCATGCAGAAACGGAAACTGTAATACAGAAAAAAACAAAATAAACGAAAAAATAAGCAAGAATATAAATGATAGAGCTAAATTAAAGATAAGTTAAAATGGATGAATTAAGATATAGAGATTTTAGAATAATAGGAGAAAGTAAACCTATTGTTAGTATTGATATTTTTGTAAATTATCAATATATTGGAGTAAAAATTTAAAATGATACAACAAAAAGGAATCAAATTAAGAGTTGCAGAGGCATTGCAAGATGACGCATATAAAGGAATTGCTAGAATAGATTTCGAAATTATGGAGAGGCTTGGAGTAAAAAGGGGGGACATAATCTCTATAAAAGGGGAGAGAGAAACTGTTGCTATTACAGATAAAGCCTATCCCGCTGATGTAGGAGAGGGAATTATAAGAATCGACGGAATTATAAGAAAAAATGCTAAAACAGGAGTTAGCGAAAATGTTATAGTTAGCAAGGCAAATGTTAAAGAGGCAAAAAGGATAGTTATTGCTCCGGCCCAAAAAGGAATAAGAGTCCAGGGGGATTTAAAACCAGGTTTATTAGGAAGATCCATCATAAAAGGAGATATACTTGTTTTGGGAGGAGTGCAAAGAAGAAGAGATTTTATTAATGATGAAATTGGAATGGATGAAATATTCGGAAATTTAAATGAAATTTTTGGCGGATTTGGAAATTTAGGAGGAATACAACAAATAAGATTTATTGCAGCAAACACAAATCCAACCGGCCCATGCATAATAACCGAAAATACCGAAGTTATTTTTAGTAATAAAAGCATCGAAATTCATGAAGAAACAATTCCCGAAGTAAATTATGAGGATATAGGGGGATTGACAGATGAGGTAAAAAAAATTAGAGAGATGGTAGAGATTCCCTTAAAACATCCAGAAATTTTTGAAAGACTCGGGGTAGAGCCTCCTAAAGGTGTTTTATTGCACGGCCCTCCCGGAACAGGCAAAACTTTACTAGCAAAAGCCGTTGCAAATGAGTCTGAAGCTAATTTCATTTTGCTTAACGGTCCAGAAATAATGAGTAAATTTTATGGAGAATCAGAAAAAAAGATTAGGGATATATTTGAAGATGCTGAAAAAAACGCTCCAAGTATTATTTTCATTGACGAGGTAGACTCTATTGCTCCACAGAGGGAGGAGGTTGGAGGAGAGGTTGAAAGAAGAGTGGTAAGTCAACTGCTAACTATGATGGACGGCCTTCAATCCAGAGGAAAAGTTATAGTTATTGCAGCCACAAATAGAGTTAATTCTATAGACCCTGCATTAAGAAGGCCCGGAAGATTTGATAGAGAGGTGGAATTAAGAGCTCCGGATAAAAAAGGAAGACTACAAATTTTAAAAATTCATACAAGAGGAATGCCTCTGACAAAAGATGTCGATTTAGATTATCTAGCATCAATTACTCACGGTTTCGTAGGAGCAGATTTGAGTTCCCTTGCAAAAGAAACTGCAATGGTGGTTTTAAGAAGAATCCTTCCAAAATTAGAGTTAAAAGAAAATGAAGAAATTCCAGAAGAAGTTTTAAAAGAGATAAAGGTAAGAAAAAAAGATTTTGACGAGGCCCTAAAAGTGGTTAGGCCCTCTGCAATGAGAGAGGTATTAGTAGAAACTCCAAATATTTCTTGGGAAGAGGTAGGCGGTTTAGATAAAATAAAACAGGAGTTAAAAGAAGCTATAGAATGGCCTTTAAAATATCCCGATGCTTTTAGTAGACTTGGAATAAAACCTCCAAAAGGAATTTTGTTATATGGTCCTCCCGGAACAGGCAAAACTTTACTAGCAAAAGCAGTTGCAAAAGAAAGTGAAGCTAACTTTATACAAGTAAAGGGCCCCTCTTTGCTAAGTATGTGGGTCGGGAAATCAGAGGAGGGAATAAGAAAAGTTTTTAGTAGAGCTAGACAGGTTTCACCATGCATTGTATTTTTTGATGAAATTGATGCTTTAGCCGGAAAAAGAGGATTAGAAATAGGAACAAAAGTTACAGAAAGAGTTTTAAATCAGTTGCTAGCAGAGATGGACGGAATTGAAGATCTGTCTAATGTCGTTATTATTGGAGCTACTAATAGGCCAGATATGTTGGATAGCGCTTTATTAAGGCCAGGAAGATTTGATAGAATTTTACTAGTTGGAAGCCCGGATAAAGAGGGCAGATTTAATGTTCTAAAAATTCATAGCAAGAATATGCCAATTAAATTGACGAAAGAAGAAATTGTAGAATTAGATAAAAAATTCAGCAATATAAAAATAGAGAAAACCACGCAAAGAATGGTTGCAGATGAACTAGCAATAGAAGATATTAAAACAAAAACAGATAAAAAAGAGTGGGATATAAAAATTGTTAATTTTAAAGAACTATCAGATAAAGACAAATTATTATATTATTTAGCGGAAAACACAGATGGTTATGTTGGAGCAGACATAGAATCTTTAGTTAGAGAGGCTGCCATTTTAGCTCTTCGTGAAAGTATCAACGCCAAGGAAGTAAAAATGAAGCATTTTGAGGAATCTCTTAAAAAAGTTGGAACCTCTGTAACAAAATCAGATATGGATAGGTATAGAAAAATAGAAACAGATTATTTGAGATCGGCTAAAGCCGCCCTCGAAACTCCTGCTAAGAGTTATTTAGGATAAGAAAGTAGACTGAATAACAATCTAAACAATAATTTTAAAAGTGATTTACTTCAGCCCTTTTCATGAGAAATATTTTCACCAGAAACTTATTATGTCCATAAATTGAAAAAGTTTATATTAAAACTAAAAATATTCAGAATATAGATTTAAAGGAAGTTTTAGATATTTTCAAAGATAATTTTGAAATTGAGGTAACTATTATAAAAGATAAATATATAGCTGACAAGATAAAAGAAGAGGCGATTTCTTACTTTCAAAAGTAAAAAAGGTTTCCTGCTTAAAGTCTGCTCACATAGGTCATAAGCTAAAATAGTCTATAAAATTTGAAGAAATAACAAAAAAAATGAATATATAATGATATAGCCCATAGATTTAGATCAAAAATGATGCAATAGTATTAAACATCCAATTTTTTTGACACAGAAAAAAATTGAGATTTTTAAAAATTGTCTTTTTTACTATCCCAAATAACAAATTTATTCTAAACCATAATAGAGAATCTTTATATATGAGGATAACTTCATAATTTAATCCCTTTCTAAGGCTTTTAAGTAAATTACAAAAAAACCTAATTCTAGACAAAAAAGGAAAACAAAAAAAGAAAAATGTCAGAAACGCTGGAAAAAATTATAAAAGAGAAAATTAGTGCAGATCACCTTTTGTATGTTAGCATGAAATATACTAAAACCGGAGATGTAATAATAAATTTAATTAAAAGGTGGAAAATAATGATGGATTATGCTTTTGATGCTTTACTTGAAAAATCAAAAAAGAAAAAGCTTATTAAAAAAATTCCAGAAGCCCCCAGATTAAAGACAGATTTAGTACGAACTATCTTTAAAAAGAATCATGAAGTTATAGCCGCTCTAAATGAATACGAATTATTTAAACTCATAGACGTACTTCAAAAAACAAAAGAAAATGAATTCAGAAAGGGCGTCTGTCTTTTAGTTATTTATAAAAAAGAAGAAGTGCGTATTAATTTAGAAAAATTAAAAGAATATTCAGAAATACTAGAAAGATTTATAAATTTTGTAAAGCTTTTTCTCACGAAATAATAAATTAATAATTAAAAAAAGAAGCTAATATTTAAATATAAAACCCCTTTAATATTAATCTAATTTTAAAATGGCAAAAGCTTATGCAATAATATCCGGCAAAGGAGGAGTAGGAAAAACAACCACCGCAATAAATTTAGGAATCTCTCTTAATAATTTAGGAGAGGATGTAATGATTGTAGACGGTAATTTAACAACTCCAAATCTCGGTATATATTTAGGAGCTCCGGTTGTTCCAATTACACTAAATCACGTATTAAATAATCAATCAAAATTAGAAGATGCTATTTATGAACACGAATCTGGAACAAAAATACTTCCAGCTTCTCTTTCCTTAAAAGAGATAGAAAAAATTAATTATAAGAAACTCCCAGAATTAGTAAAAAAAATGAAAAGAATAGCCAGCATAATTTTAATAGACTCTCCAGCAGGTTTAGGAGAAGAATCAAGATCGTCAATAGACTCTGCAGACGAAATAATAATTGTAACAAACCCGGAAATCTCTGCGGTAACAGATGCCCTGAAAACAATTAAGTTATCAGAAGAAAAGAACAAGCCGGTTGTAGGAGTTATAATAACAAGGTTTGTTGGAAAAAATTATGAAATGACCCTAACTAATATTAAGGCTATGCTAGAGGTTCCTATACTTGGGATTATTCCAGAAGATATTGCTATAAAAGAATCTCAAATCTTAAAAAATTCGGTTATTCATACTCATCCAAGGAGTAAATCTGCTAGAAGCTATATAAATACTTCAAGAAGGATTTTGGGAGAAAATCTGGAGTTAGAATATAAAGAAAGTGGTGGAGTAATAAGAAGATTTTTAAGAATTATCGGATTTAGATAAACTTAAAAAATCTCATGAAAACTTTCTTTTA
>CAYJSY010000052.1:2279-5323 GCA_964372925.1 Candidatus Woesearchaeota archaeon | reverse complement strand
GTGCCCTAAAATTCCTGAAAGGAATTTTTTGGTCTCAAAAACTTCAAACAAACCCGCGCCATCGAAATTTCTAATCCTTCAAAATTACATTTTGAAGTTTTAGGCGTAGGTAAAATAAAAGAAGTTTTTGATTTAAATATATATCGAAAAATAATTTCTAAAACCAGAAAATTTTTTCTAATCTGTTAAATCACAAAACCTTCGGTTTTATACTCCACACTAAAGTGTGGAGTTTGTTTATGGTTTTGTGAGACCCGGAAAAATCTCCAACAAATACTCCAACCTAAAGATTGGAGATTTTTACGAGGGTTAATAAAAAAATTACTGCTGAAATTTTGTATATTTCATGATACAAATATTTATTAATAATAAATTAACACTAGAAATATTGTTTTTGTAAGATGAATGGAGATTTTGTTTTTGTAATACCCACCTATAGACTAAGAGATTTAGCTGAAACTATAGAACAGTATGACGATAATTTCTGGAGAAACGGACATTCTGTTAAAATGATGGTTTTTGATGATTCCAGTTTAGCTAATCATGAAAAATACTATTCAAAATTAGAGCAGACAAAAACTCACAACAGCCTTTACTATGTTGGACCTAAAGAAAAGCAGAAATTTATAGAATTTTTAGTTCAGAGATTAAAAGACAAAAAATTAGAGCAGGTGGTTAATAGCTTATTTAGACCAAGTTATGGTGGGAACAGAAACTTTACTCTAATGTACACTCTAGGCAATTTTATGGTAAGCTCTGACGACGATATGAGGCCCTATGGACTAGTTGCTGACAACTGGGAGTCATTATCAGAAAAGGAGGTATGCAGAGGAAAAATAGTTGGGATTAATGATAAAGGTTATCTGGAAAAGTCCTACGATTTATTAACCTCTTTTGGGGAGGTTATAGGTAAATTTGTAAAAGACATTCCTTCTAATTATGAAAAAGGGGAGGTGCTTATTGATAGCTCTATGGATCTTGAAACAAACTCGACTAAAGGAATCCAAAATGAAAATTCGCTAATTTTGCAGGACGGTAAGGTTTCTCCAAGAAATATTGTAAAAGTGGCTCAAACATTTAGAAGCGGAACCGGAGATTTAGATGCTCTTGATTACGCGGATCTTTTTTTGAATGATAGTAATAGTACAGATCCTCAAAAATTAAACAAGTTTTATATTTTATTGAACTTTAGACCGGTCGTAACTAAGAAAAATTGGAGAATTGATTGCGGTGTTTCAGCTTATGATAACAGGCATGGCCTGCCTCCATTTTTCCCCACTAGATTAAGATTTGAAGATTACATATATAGATTATGGATACAACAGAGAGGATTAGTTTCTGCACATGTTAATGCTGTTCAAAATCACATAAAAAACAACTATATGAGAGATCCACTGGCATCAGACATAATTAATGAAGAAGTAGCAAATTTCCTAAAAAGAAAAATCAAATCAAGTATTTCTAAATTAGACGAACTAAATGTTTTTTTTGATTATGATGGGGAAGTTACAAAGCAGGATTCTGAGATAATTCTTGATAAAATCTATAAACTTTATGAAAGAATAATTAAAGATAGAAACTCTATTGAAGATATATCTAGAAAGGAGGCTCTTGATAAATTCGCATCTAATCTAAATAGAGTTTTTTACGGATTCGAGCCAGATTTTTTTCAACAGAACATTTCAAGATTTGTTGACGATGAAATAGGACTAATAAAATCCTCAATAGAAATATGGCAAAATTTAGTAGAAATATGCTATTATAAAAAAGAATCAAAGAATCTTCCACAAAATAGAGTGGGGAATAAGAAGAAAGATTAATATGAAAATTATGCATTTAGCTCCTCCCTTTTTTAAAATATTAGATGGACAGGGTTACGGAGGCATAGAGAGAGTTATACTAGACATTATAGAAGAACAGAGTTTAAATAAACAAAATAAAATTTATTTATCCGCACCAAATGGCACCTATTTAGACAGAATAAATATTTGTGAAACAATAAATCCTATAGGTTTTTTTAATAAAGAAAAAAGAGCGGATTATTTTATTTTAGAGCACGTCAAAAAATCCTTAGACTATATAGAAAAAATAAAACCAGATATTGTACATAATCACGATGATTATTTTTTTCCTTTTATGGAATATATAAAAAATTCATTATTAACTCTTCATGCTCCATATGAAGACTTTTGGGATATTAATAAAAATCGGGTTTTTTATAATCAAAATTTAGTAGCAATTAGCAAAAGGCAAAAGAAAATATATGAAGAAAAAGGTGTGAAAGTTTTTGATATGATATATAATGGAATAGACACAAAAAAATACGAGTTTAATAATAAAAATAATAAGAATTATCTACTTTCTTTAAGCTCAATAAGGCCTGAAAAAGGCCAAGATATTGCTATAGAAATATTTGATTCTATAAAAAAAGAACTAAACCTAAATTTGATAATAGCCGGTAATATAGGATTTAAAAATTTTTTTTATAATAAGATATTCCCAAAAATAAATTTCGATTTATCTGAAGAAAGAGATAAATTTTCCGCTTATTGTAAACTAATGATAAGAAGTCCTTCAATAGTTTATGTTGGAGAGGTTAATGATGAACAAAAGATACCTCTTTATAAAAATGCCTCTATTTTTTTAATGCCTGTAGTAATAGAGGAATCTTTTGGACTAGTTGCAATAGAGTCTATGGGATGCGGAACACCAGTTATAGCCTCTAAAATTGGAGCCCTGCCAGAAATAATAACAAAAAAAACAGGATACTTATTAGAGCATATGAATAAAAAAAAATTTATAGATTCTGTAAAATATTGTTTGAATCTTTCAAGAAAAGATTGCAGAGAGCACGCAACAAAAAATTTTGATAGAAAAAAAATGGCTGAAAATTATTTAAATATATACAGAAAAATAATTTCTAAAGCCAGAAACTAAAGTATGGGGCTGAGTAATAAATCGGATTGTAATAGCCATACCCATAACTAAAATAAGGATAACTAAAATATCCATAGGCATTATAAGGATAGCCGGAATAACCATAA
>CAYJSY010000052.1:0-2179 GCA_964372925.1 Candidatus Woesearchaeota archaeon | reverse complement strand
AATAACCATAATCTGGATAATCCCTGAAAAAAATACTCGGTCTATAATCTCCATGAGCATACATCTGATATCTATAGTTCCCATAAGGCCCCTTGAAAATAGGAATATTATTTTGATAATCATTATATGAATTGTAATTATAATCACTAGCTTGATAATTACTATTATAATTATGAGAATTGTGAGAGCTTGATTTATAATAAGAAGCGCTACTTCTGTCAGAAGGCCCCTGATATCTATGATTAAATGGAGCTTTGTCACTGCATTCTTCATAATAACCAGATGAAGTTTTGCATAAGGTAGCAGACGCTAAACTAACTCCGAGTAAAAAAACCATAAAACTTGTTAAGAATAATATTTGTTTTTTCATAGTCTATTAAGAACTTTATAGTATTTATATCTTTTGTTTTAGAGTTATTTAAAAGTGGTTACAATAGAAGATTTATAAATACCGAATTTCTATATTATTTAGAAGAAACAATATGGGATACGAATCAATTTATGTTGATAGAACAGTTTCACATTTGACAGAAAGATAATTCAAATATTTAGATAGACTTTTCATGAAAGCTTTAGTTAATACCTCTTTTGAAATCTAAAATAATTCTAAAGTTTTCTCTTTGCAAAACTCTCTGCCACTAATATAGGAAACAAGATAGTAGCGTCACCAAAAACTTTCACGTTCTCTGATTTTGCCTTTATCTTGCCCCAGGAAACTGCTTCCTCCGGCGATGCCCCGGAATCTGACCCATCATACTCCTGCTCTGTATTAATATAAACGCTATAATCAGCTCCGTTCCTTAACATATTTGCGTTTAAAATAGAATGCTTAATAACCCCGGCCCCCAAAATGATTATACCAGATTTTTTCAAGCCAATCGTTATATCGTTTAATTTTTTTATGTCCTCTGTTACGTCTATAATAAAATCTTTTCTCTTATATTTAAAAAAATAAATGTTGTCGCCTAAAGCCCCATCCTGAATAGCTGGACAAAAAATTCTAATTTTATTTTTCCATGCCCAGTAGCAAATACTTTCCTCATTATCTATTTTTTCACCCGCCATCCATATTAAATCGCTTGGAGAAATAATTTTATTTTTTTTATAAGCCTCTTCTAATAAAGGCTGTAAAAATTCCTCAAATTTAACATATCTATTATTTGGAACAAATATATTGCCTATTCTATTTATTCCATCTTCTCTTAATTTTTTTCCATTTGCTCTAAAGTCTCCTAAAATAAAATCTCCCAAACACTTTATTATGTCCTCTTCTATTCCCCCGCAAGTTGTTACACAAACATTGACCATATTATGCTTCACTAAATATTTTATAATCTCCCGATTACCGGAACTAATCATATTAGAGGTATAGCCCAAAAAAATAAATGCATTATCTTTAATCATTTTTTTTGTTATTTCTATCGCTTTGTTTAAACTAGATGCCTGAAAACCAACCGAACCAAAACTTTTTATAATCTCTTCATAATTAACGCCATTATCAAAATTATAGCCCTTTATTTTTATTCCTTCAATTTCTTCACTTTTCCTAAATAAATTTTCTCTTGCAATTTTTTCCTTATTTTTTTCTTTCATATTTTGGTAAATTTTTTGTTTAGTATTTTTTAATAATGAAAAAAATCAAATAAATTTTTTTTAATAGATTCAATTTAGAAACTAGAAAAATTACAGTTAAAATATTGGAATTGCCAAAGATTCATGTAATTGTATGATTGAGATAATCATAAAATAGATTAGAATGTTATGTTTTTAAATATTGTTGTAATGTTAAGTAAAATATCAAACTTAACATTCCTAGCCTCGCTTCGCTCGACTACCTTTTAGATATTTCCGCTAAATTAACTTCTCATGTTCATTGACTTCTTGGTTATTTTATTAATAATCTATCAATAATTTATCCGCTTTCTCTATGTTAAGAATCACAGGTTACTTAACATGTAAACACCTGCGCAAAAAGTAGCGACTGATTAAAAAATCATTTTTTAATACAGAAAAAAAGTAAACCTCTGCTTTTAAGCAGAGGACGCCGCAATGAAGGCGACGTCTTTTTTCCTGCAGCAGAAAATCTTTCAGAAGATTTTATGTGCCCTAAAATTCCTGAAAGGAATTTTTTGGTCTCAAAAACTTCAAACAAGCCTACGCCTAAAGGCGTAGGTAAAAT
>CAYJSY010000051.1:0-5405 GCA_964372925.1 Candidatus Woesearchaeota archaeon | reverse complement strand
CATCTTACAAGAACGATTGCTTACTAAAACTTTAAGACAGATTTATTGTAATAACTACTCTATCTGCATCTACAACTGGCGCAAGCCTCTCTCTGCCGTTTTTATGCGAGCTTATAAGTTCAATAAAACCAAATCTCTCCAGGAGCTTAATGTCGTGTCTTACTGCCTTAAAATCCCTTTCTAAAAGCTTTGCTAACTCATATATGGAAGAGGGTTTTTTAGTCTTACACATATGCAAAAGTCGGGCTTTTTCATTACTTAATATATGCCTTAAAGCTGTTATTTCCGACTCATTTTTCTTTGTTGATTTAAATCTATGAAAAATTGTTGAAAAGGTTCCCTCTCTCTCAGATATAGAAATATCCCTTGTTTTTATGTTTATTGCCATTATTAACTTTCGATTAAGCTATAGATAAGATAACCATTATAGATACAAATTTAACCATCTATAGCTCTCTTTATCTTTTTTATAGGCCATTTAGTTAATTTGAACAATTTTTTCTACTTTTTTATTAGATTATTAAAAAACTACTCAAATTTTGCATAATTTTTGGTTAGATAGTTTAATTTCTCGAATATAATAATAGTCAATACTATATAAATTTTTCCATATATTGAATGTGTTTACTTTAGATATGTATGTTATTTTTTTACATATATGTTTAAAAAAATACCGTATTTTAATATAATAAATTTTTTATGTTTTTTTGTATTTTTTATTTTAATATATTAATTTAATTATAGTAACGAAAGGTTTATAAACAATATTGAAAAAATCGAGAATTTTAGTTATCCTTATTAGAAAGCTTTTTAAACAATAAATTTCATTATCATATATCATCATAAAATTGGTGAGAACTGGCCAGATATAACAGAAATCTTATAGGGATTACAGAATTGATGTGTCTAAAATAGTTACACCCTATGTACTATTTATGGCATTATATTTATCATTATTGAAAGGAGGTATAAAAAATGTTTAATTTTAAAAAGATAGCATCTGTATTAGCAAGTGCTATTATGTTATCTAGTACTATCGGTTTTGCTACAGCGGTAACCTATCCAGAGCCATTCGTAAAATCTGGAACTGCTGACGTTGCTGTTGTATGGGGTGCTAATGCTGCTATAAGTGATTTATCAGCAGCTGTTGATGTACAACAAAATTTAGGCACTTTAATTACAACTGGAACTTCTAAAACAGAGGCTGCTGTCAGCGGAGAGGCTATTCCTTTATTTACTGGCGGAACAAAGCTTTATGTTAATGATAGTTTAAATGCTGTCAAAAGCGTTTTAACAAAATCAGACCTGCCTAATGTTCTTAAAGCAGGTTCATTTTCAGGAAATGTTGATGCAAGTACAAGTTTTACCCTTGATATTGGATCAAATCCAAAAATAACTTTTGCAAAGCAACCAACAAGTTCTGATGATCCGGTTTATGCACTAACAACAAGTACAACACAAGCAAATTATATCTATAATGCTACTGTAACTTTTGGAAAGGCTGTGAATTTTTCACATCCTGATTCAGAAGGACAGACAATAAGATTGTTCAATAAGGACTATGTTGTTGCTGCTGCTACTGACACCGATACTATTGTTTTGCTAGAAAGCGCTGAAAAATTTGACCTTAATACTGAAAACCCATCAAAAGATGTTACTATCGAGGGATCTGTATATACTGTTGAACTAGTTTCTGCTTCAGATAGCGCTGCAACTATCAAAGTTACAAATAGTGCAGGAGTTTCTGAAAGCAAGGAGATTAGCGAGGCCGCCTCTAAAAAAGTTAACGGAATAACTGTTGCAGTTACAACCGCAGATGAAACAAATTTTAAGTTATCTGCTAGTGTTGTTGCTGGAACAAACAAGGTAACTTTAGAGGATGCAGCTGCTGTTGCAGTTGGAGAGTCAGATACTTCAATAGATGGAACTCTAATTGATTTTGAGACAGGAAATCCAAATAACCTTACAGCATTAACAATTAGTGTATTTGCTTCAAGCTCTGATGCCGACTCTGTAAATGCGGGAAAGAGCTTAGTTGATCCTGTTTATAAAACTTTCAAGCTAGATTTTTCTGGACTAAATGCTCCAATTAATTCTACAGCGAGAGAGATGATAAAAGTAACTCCTAAATCTGACGATAAGATGGATGTAACTTTTACAGACTGGAGAGGAAATACAAAAACAATTCAGTGGGCTAAGGATATTGCGGGTAATTTAATAATCGGCGTTACAGGCAGTGCTGGACTAATGGCTGACGACAATAATAGAAATATAACTGTTGTTGAGATGGAAAACATAACATATAATGGTTATGCTATGGTTGGCAACCAGGATGACGGAAGACTTATAAAACTATCTGCAGTAAAGAATTCCTCCCAAACCGGAAGTACAAATACTGACGGCGATAAAGTTGAATTCACTGACGTATTTTCAGGAGAGACTTATAAGGCTATCTGGAGTTCTGACGGAGTTGGAAGTATTGCAATAGGCGGAAAAACTTACGGAGTTTATCTAGAGGGAAATGCTAATAACGCAACTGAAAACTGGCAGGTTAAATTAGATCATCCTGATAGCAGTGGAAAGGGAGCTATAATAGCATACCCAACAATTCAAACTTCAAAAGGTGCAAAATTTGCATTCTACGAACCGATAGAAATTCCACTAAGTGAGTGGGGAGTAAGAGTTGGAGATACTACTGGCGTTAATGTCACAAAAATAAGATTCCCAGATGGAGATGGTTATGAAGATGTTGACATCTCTCCAAGAATGGGACTTAACGAAAACTCTAGTTTTTGGAACATTACTGCTGATGGAAGTACACAAAATCTCAATGTAAATGTTACTGACCTAAGTGGAGTAACTGTGAATATTGAGGGACTTACCTTTAACTTCACAAACTTGAACTTTACTGCAAATAGCGGTCTTTCTGGTAATTCAACAGTAATTTATCTTGTTGAGCCAGATGGCAGTGGAAATATCAATAGTACTGCAATAATAGTATGGGAAGAGAAAGATGACAACACTAACTGGAATGCCCAGATTATAGTCCTGGAACCTGGAAGAACAGGAGATGACGGACTAGGAGTTGATTCATCTACTTCTGGAGATACCTGGAGCAATGTTTCTTCTGCATGGAAAGCTTCAAGAGCAAGTGATAGTAAGATAACAGATGCTGCAGACCTGTGGGGCACAATTGCCACATATGACTCTTCAGACAGCGATCAGGTTAAAGCTACTCTAAGCTATCCTGATGAACAGGTTTTTGCCCAAATCTACATGGCTGAAAACTCTGCTTCGATTACTCCTGGAACAACAAGTTCTGGAGGAGGCGGACAGGTTTTAATTGTCAAAGATTCTCAAGTCAGCTCAGTTGCTGCTAAGAATCTAGTTGTAGTTGGCGGAAGCTGCATTAACTCAGTTGCTGCTAAGATACTAGGAAGCGACTCTCCACTATGTGCTTCAGATTTCACCGAGAAAGCTGGAGTTGGCGATGGACAGTATGTTATTAAAACTGTCACCTCACCTTATAGTGATAGTAAAGTTGCTATGCTAGTTGCAGGATATGAGGCTGCTGATACAGAGAATGCTGTTACTAAATTGCTAGAAGGCGGAGTTATGACTGATGCTGGAAAAGAGCAAGTCTATCCAATAGTTAGCGGATCAGTTTAAGTTTTTTTCTTTTTTTTCTTTTTCTTTTTTTTAATTGATTAGTTAGAACTAGGATATTTAGAAATTTTTTGTGTTCATAAATTAAAAACTAGAGGGAAAGCAAATTTTCTATGTTTAATCTTAACTACACTTTCAAGTAGATGACAGCTCTTTTGTTGGCTGTTAAGTAAACGTCAGGTAAATATCAGAAACTTTTTTCGTTTTACCATCGCCTTTAGGCTATGGTTTGTTTGAAGTTTTTGAGCCAGAAAAAAAGACGTTGCGAATCAACGTCCACTGCCTAAAGGCAGTGGTTTACTTTTT
The DNA here is from genome assembly GCA_964372925.1 of Candidatus Woesearchaeota archaeon. Classification (GTDB taxonomy): domain Archaea; phylum Nanobdellota; class Nanobdellia; order Pacearchaeales; family GW2011-AR1; genus ARS1285. Next base: position 1,433 of record CAYJSY010000051.1, on the reverse strand, counting down.
TTTGTATTAAAAATCATGCAAGAAAAGTTCTAGAAAAGAAACATTCTATAAACAAAAGTGATTAGAGTTTTTTATCAGAAAAACCCTCCTGTCTTACCATCAACTAAAGTTAGTTGTTTGTTGGGTTTTTGGGATACAAGAAAATTCATTCAGAAGAATTTTCTGCACAGAAAATATAGTACATTTTCTTGTGATCCAAAATTGAAAACTTTATATACTACTACATAATAAACTATATAGTTTTCAATTTATGGGCATAAAAAATTCAAAATATGAAAGGCTATGGAGATAACAAAAATTATTACTAAGGAAGAAAAAGAGAGGAAAGTTAGAAGAAATCAGATTATTATGGGAGTATTGTTGATAGTTTTAATGGTTTTGAGTACAGTAGGTTTCGCTTTTACAGACAATTTTAATAATGAAGAAAAAATAAAATATAACAATGTCAAATTTACAAAAGATAGTGGCTACTGGAGTTTTAATGTAAATGGAAATAATTTTTTAACTTTATTTAGCCCGAAAGAGACAGAAGATATTTCCTCTATTGAGATATCTATTCAAGATTATATTGAGAAGCCCCTCTATTTAATAGGAGATGATGGAGAGCATTTTTCTGAAATCGCCATAAATTTAAATGGAATTGTTAAAAGAATTAATAGAGCATGTTTAGATGAAAAAGACTGCAAGGAAGATTTTCCGGTAAAAGACTGCTCTAACAATATTATAATTTTTGAAGATTCTAAAGAAAATATGATAGATAAAAAAGAAAATTGCGTTTTTATAAAATCAGGATATTCAGAGTTTATAAGATATACAGACAGGTTTTTGTTTGATTTATTAGATATTCAATAATTATAGGCAATTGATTTATTTTGTAGATTAATTTGTATTAATTTTATGTCGTTTAATAATACAGAAAAAAAGTAAACCCCTGCCTTTAGGCGGTGGACATTGCTTCGCAACGTCTTTTTTCCTGCAGCAGAAAATCTTTCAGAAGATTTTCTGTGCCCTAAAATTCCTGATTTTTTGGTCTCAAAAACTTCAAACAAACCATCGCCCTCAGAAATTTCTAATTTCTGCTCCCTCAAAATTACATTTTGAAGTTTTAGGCGATGGTAAAATACAAGAAGTTTTTAATATACAAGTAAATTTAGAAACCCTAGTTGATACTGACACTGGAAAAGTTATAGAAACTAAAAGACCTTGGTGGTTATTTTAGTGTTTGCAGAAAGTAAGGTAACTATCTGCCATGTTTCGGAAGATGGAAATAAAGTTACTCTAGAAATTGCTATACCGGCAGTTAAAGCGCATTTAGCTCATGGAGATAGTATTGGAGAATGCGAAACTCAACCTATAGCAAATGAAACTGTTGTAAACGAAACAGAAACTACTCAAACTATAACAAACAATCAGATAAATATAACAAACCCAAG
>CAYJSY010000050.1:0-5516 GCA_964372925.1 Candidatus Woesearchaeota archaeon | reverse complement strand
AATGCCCTTTAGGGTATGGTAAGACACAGGGACTTTGTGATATTTATAATAAATTGCCCTGTCCCATTGTTGTTTTTCAAAACAGAAAAGTTTAAATACTATTAATAAGTGGTGAAAAGATGAAATTGAATTATAGAGAACTAGCAAGAGAGTTTATAGATGATAGAAATTTAAATCTAGATAGCTCTCCGAATTATGAGGGTGCGGGAGATTTTGCCATCCGTCTTTTATCTATTTATCTTCCTGGAAATCTTTACTTTCATGATATTAATCACACTTATGATGTATTAAATTGTGGTAAGATTTTAGTAAATAGTGAATCAAGGTTAGGTAATTTTAAAAATTCACAGAGAGAATTAGATAATTTATTAACTGCAAAAAAATATCATGATATAGGGTATATAGAACAGCATGGGAAGAATGAGCCCATAGCCGTTGAAATAACAAATTTTATACTACCTTTGTTTGGATACAAACAAAAAGATTTAGAGCAGATAAGCGGGATTATTCTTGCGACTCAGATGCCACAAAAACCAAATAACTATCTTGAGCAGATAATATGTGATGCAGATCTTGATAATTTTGGGAGAGACGATTTTTTTAAAAAAACAAGACTGTTAAGAGAGGAATTTGCTGCAAATGGTATAGAAATACCTGAAAAAAAATGGTATGAAAATACTTTAAATCTTTTAGAGGGACATAAATATTTTACAGAATCTGCTAGAATGCTTAGAGATAAAAAGAAAAAGTGGAATATAGAAGAGCTAAAAAAGATTGTTTCTTCTTTTTAAAATTCTAGTTTTAATTGTTAATGAATGTTTTGATCTTAGAGCTAAATACTAGCTATTATTTTCCTTCTAGATGAAATTTATGTTCTATTTCTTCATTTAACTTATTAAATATTTTATGAACTGATTTATTAAAATCCCAGTCATAAGCACTAGCTTCGATTATCTTATTATCAAAAATAATTTTTGAATTAATGCTGAATTTCTTTACCTTTCCATCTTTTTCATACTCTTTAAAATGAAAAATAAAAGAAGAAATATTTTTTATTTTTCTTTGAATTTTATTAAAATTATTATCAAATATTCTCTGAAACTCTTTTTTTTCTTTATCTGTTAATAGTTCAAAACCAACAGTTTTAGGAGTTATCATTATATTATATAATTTCTAGATTTATAAAGTTATAATTATTGTTAAGTCCAATATCAAACTTAACATTTCCAGTCTAGCTTCGCTCGACTACATTTTAGATATCTCCGCTCAATCGACTCCTCATGCTCGTCGATTTCTAGGTTATTTTATTAATAATCTATCCGCTTTCCCTATGTTAAGAATCATAGTTTACTTAACAATTATCAGATATTACTTATTTTTAAGTTTCAATTATCTTTTAGACATTTCTATGTGATTAACCATCCAGCCCCAAGTATTGTTCCAATCTCTTCTAATGTTGTGTGTAATGCCATAATTTTCATAAATTTTTGTCATTTCTTTGAAGATATTATCATGGTAATTATCTACAGTTTTAGCCATAAATCTTGATACAGGAGCATCGGTAGTAATCCTATTACTCTTATAATTTTCATCATCTAATTTAAGTTTTTTTATTTTTTCCTCCCATTTTGCATATCCCTCATTAATATCGCAAGGCATATAATGGGCGTCATAACACGCATCAATAAATGCATTTCCATTTGGTTTTAGAACTCTAGCAACTTCTGATAAAGCTCTAAATGGAAAGAAAGTATACCTTAAACCCTGTAAAGATGCTATATAATCAAATCTATTGTTCCATTCTAATGGAAGAAATTCCATAGGCGTTGTTACATATTCGTCAACATAATTTAAGTCTTGTTCTGAAAGATGTTCTGGAGGCGTTCCTATATCAACACCAACAGTATACACTTTATCTTTAAATTTTTTTTTGGCTTCAATTAAAGCATTCGCATCCCACATCCTAAATCTAAGATAGTTGTTTTATCGTTACCCCCTATTAATCCTCTTACATAATTCTTTATATAATCTCTTTGATGGTTAGAATGAGCCGGTTTCTTAAAATCAGATGTTTCTAAATATAACTCAAATAATTCTCTTTCTAATTCTGAAAGTTCTTCTAATCTTGGTAGATATATTTTATGCATTTTATTTTCTAGTATACCTAGCTATACTCCTGTTTTTGTTTTATTAAAGAATCAATTTTATTTAGTATTTTTTTGGCTTTTTCAGGTTCTTTTTTAGAGATATTTAGTATAAATAGCATTTTTCTTAAAATTTGCTCATAGGTTTCTCTAGCATGCTCTTTTAATTTATCAAGGCGTTGTTTAGTTTCTTTACTGATTTTTATTGTTGTTATTTCCATTTTCAGATTCTAAATTTTTTGTTGCTGATTTAATTTACAAGAGCCAAATACCCCAAGCGAAGCATCCGAGACATTAGGATCCCCATTGCAGTTGAGGCCGGCCCCATCCGAATTTGCATTAAACCTCGCGACAGAATTATTATCTCTCATAGGTGCCATGTAATATAACTCTCCTTTTTTTACATCTGGTTTTGGTAAGCCGTGATTATTAGTATTAGATAACCAGTCATCTAGAGATATTCCAAGAATTTTATTTTCAGTTAGATAATCTGTTAAAAGCTCTTTATTTTGTGGAACTAACTGTCCGTTAATTGTTCGATGGTTGTAATGAATGTATAACTCTTTTTCAAATTTAAAATCTGCGTCAAGCCATTCACCTCTCCATGGATTTCTAACTGTTAAAATATCATCTAAAATAGATTCTATCTCTTGTTTTGTTGCATCTTTAATATCATTATTTTGTTTTAGATAGTTAATATAAGAAATAAACTGCGGAATTGTTGGCATTAATAAGTTTTCTTTATGTAATTGTTTATGGCAGTCATACCAGTTTAATCCAAAATGGGTTCTCTGTTTTGCCATGTAAATTCCTGCTGAAGGAACATAAATATATCCCGAAAGTTCAGGCATATTATTAGGCATATCTATTGAAGGAGTTTGAGCTTTTTTCGCCATCTCCTCCTCTTCAGCAAATAATCTTTCCATTGCGCCTTTAATAGGCATTCCCATATATGTTTTTGGTATTTTAAATTGCATTTTTATTGTTTTGTAAATCTCCTATAGGTATTTTTTGTGATATCTGTCATTTAATAACTCCACAAGCTCTTCTTCTTTTAAATTTAATTTTTTTCTTATAATATCTGGAATATCATCTATGTATTTTTCCAGCATGATTCCATAAAATATTCTATTATTTTCTGATAAACTTATTTTTCCATTTTCTTGTTTTTTTCTAATCCCTCTCTCTACTTTCTCAGCAGAACTATAGGCCCTACAAAATTTAATAACCTCAGATTCGGTATATAATTTATCTGTCATTTTTATCTATCTTATATTAGATATACTTAGGTATACTATTTAAATTTTTCTATACTGTAATTATTTTATAGTTACTACATCATATAAATGTTTATAAATGGTATTTTGATTTTAAATTTAATTAAATTTAAAAACCTTATATGAAAAGCAAACTAGTTTTGGTTTCTTTAATAGCACTTTTTGCTATAGCTTTTGCTTTAAATACAGTGATTGCTCAGGTTGCAGATGTTTCAGAAATTGAGGTTGATGGAATTTCTGTAGCTCCAAACAGCACTAGCCAGACAATTGCAGTGTCTGCTTCAGAGACTATACCTGTACTAGTAAAATTTAGAGCGTTGAAAAATGCTTCTGACGTAAGAGTTAAAGTTTATACAGAGGGTTTTAATAGAGATGTTTCTGAAGAGACATCAGAATTCCACGTTGTTAACGGGAATACTTATGTTAAGAGATTCTCTTTAAAAATACCTTCTACAAAGAATTTTGATAGACTTACAGAAGACTTTAAATTATTAGTAAGGGTTAGTGCAAGAAGCGAGAATTCAGTAGAAGTCTTTGTTCCTCTAGAGGTTCAGAGAGAACTACATAGTTTGAATCTGCTTTCTGTAGAAGCGACAGATGTTGTTGTTTCTGGAGATAAAATTGCTGTTGAGGTTGTTGTTGAGAACAATGGCCATGACAGATTGGATAATGTATATGTTAAGGCTTCTCTTCCTAGTTTAGGAATAAGTAGAACAGTATATGCTGGGGATCTTGACCCTGATAGAGATTTGTCAGATGATGACATTAATGACGCTGTCAGCAAGTTAGTTTACCTAACTATACCTAAAAATGCTGCTCCAGGAAACTACGAAATGGAAATTGAAGCATATAACTATGATGTGGCTGTGAAAACAACTGGAAGAGTTGTAATTGAAGACTTAAAGACAGGAGTACTGTCTGGAACAACTTCAAAAACAATTGCTCCCGGAAATGAAGCAATGTTCGATCTTGTCTTGGTTAACCCAAGTGATAGAATGGTTGTTTATACAATCACTCCTCAAGAATCTAAGGGAGTTATTGTAGATGTAACTGAGCCAGTTGTAGCTGTCAGTGCAGATTCTAGCAGAACTGTAAAAGTTAGAGTTTTAGCAACAGAAAATGCAGAAGAAGGCACCTATTTAGTAACAGTAAATGCTAATAGCGAAGCAGGCTTGTCAAAACAAGTTAACTTCAGTGTTAGTGTGAAAAAAGCTACTAAGATGACAGGAACTGTTACAGAAATAGTTAATACAACAGTTATACTTACAGTAGTTTTAGTTATTATTTTTGTGGTATTATTAGTAATACTTATAGTGCTACTGTCAAAGAAACCTGCAGAAAATGAAGAATTAGGCGAAACAAGCTACTATTAACTTATTTTTTATTTTTATTTTTTTATACTTGTTTCTGCAATTCTCTTTGGAAAGTTATGAAATTTTTTAATTTACAATTAAAAAAGTAAAGGTATATATTATCTAAAAATTTGATTTGTTAATCATGCCAGGAAAAATATCTGAAAAAATAAGAGAAAAAATTTTTAGGCTATACAAGCAAGGAAAGTCTAAAAAAGATATAGCGGACCAAACAGGGGTTTCTTATAGTTATGTATATGGATTAACAAGACTTAAAGAAAGAGGATTTGAATCTTTCTATGATTATACAGACTATACGATTAGAAAGCGAGGGTTTGAATCTCAAAGAGAGTATGCATGCAGTATGGCTAAAAAAAGAGCTAGAAAAAAAGAAAATAGAAATTTAAGTAATTTAATAATTGATGGATTAAAAAAACTAGGTAAAAGTCAGTACTGGCTTTCACAACAGTTAGGGATTTCTCATCAGATTATTTCGATATATGCTAGTGGAAAATCAGTTCCAGGAAAGGAAAAATTAGATAGATTAATTGAGATTTTGCCAAAATATTCTTTCAATAAATTAGAGAATTTAACTGAAACAGATTAGATTTTTTTAGAATTTTGAGAACAAAAAAGTTTCTGATTATCACACTATAAATAGAAAACCTTATCTTAACTAATCATATTATCAAAAACTTCTCGTATTTTACCATCGCCTAAAACTTCAAAATGTAATTTTGAAG
>CAYJSY010000049.1:0-5651 GCA_964372925.1 Candidatus Woesearchaeota archaeon | reverse complement strand
GAATTATAGACGAGGTTGTTAAAAATATCTCTGAGAATATCAAGAATAAATAATTAGCTTTAATCCTTCATCTCTATCTTAATATTTATGTTTCTCGGTATATAGAGCCTCATTATAGAGTGGAGAACTCTATCATCAGCAGGAAGGTCAATAACTCTTGAGTGGATTCTCATCTCATAGTTGTCAAAGGTTGCTGTTCCATTGCCACATGGAGATTTTCTAGTTGTTATCCTAATTTTTTTTGTTGGCAGTGGAATTGGTCCACTTATTAGTACTCCGAAAGAACTGGCTATAGATCTTATCTCATTAGAGATTCTATTTAAATCATCAATATCTATGCTTCTTAACTTTATTCTTACTTTGGCCATTTTAACCACTATACAAATATAATAATTTATATCAAAAACACATTTAAAAATGTTGCTATGAATATGTTTTTTTTGGAAGGAAAGCACTCACTCACTTAACCTATTAATTAAAAATAATATGAAGATAAAAATATGCTCCCTTTTTAATATCAAAAACTTCCTGTGTTTTACCTACGCCTAAAACTTCAAAATGTAATTTTGAAGGATCAGAAATTAGAAATTTCTGAGGACGCAGGTTTGTTTGAAGTTTTTGATGATAATTTGTAGGGTAATCGGTTAGAAATATATTTAAACACCCTAAGATTTTAGTTAATATCTAGTTATTAGTTACCTTACAAAAGATGGTGTATAAGAAGTATATAAAAAGAGATGGCAAGATTTTTGGACCTTATTATTATGAAAGCTATAGAGAGAATGGTAAAGTCAAAACTAGATTTATTTCTGGTCCGGTAGAAAATAATCAGAGAAAACCAGAGCCAAATATAGAAATATTTTATAAACCAATTGTTAAAAAAAGTTTCTTAATTACATTATTTATATTATTATTTTTTATAGGCATTTTATTTATTTTTGTTTTTCAAAACGATTCCTTAGAAAGAGGTTCATCAAAAATATTAGGTTTAACAATATCAGAATTATCTAGCGAAAATGTAGAGCAACAGTTTGATAATACCATAGACTTAAAAATTAAAGATCCACCGCAAGTTTTAGGCAGTGGCGTCTCTAAAAACAAAAACGAGAGAATGGATTTTAATAATGGAGAGTTAAGATTATATTTTGACCTTTTAAATTATAGTGAGTTTGTGGAAAATGCAGGAGAAAAGTTAGTTGAGGAAGAAATTGTTAGTGAGGAAGAACTCATAGGGAAAAATGAAGCTGGAGAACTTAAGGAAGAAATTAATAAAGAATCAAAAGAAAATAGTTTAATTACTAGCAATGTTGTAGACAATCGGGTTGACTCTACTAACAAATTATCTATCGAAAATCTAGATATTAATAAAGTTCAGGAAGAACTTAATAATTTAGATAAAAAAAAGATTAAGGAAATATCTGAAGAATCTGTCATTGAGTTAGATGATGAAGAGTTTGAGATTAAAGTAGATGAAGAAGCCGCAAAAAAAAATAATGTAGACTATAAATGGGGCTATAAAGTCAGATTAAAGGATTTAAAGTTTATAGCTAAAATTGATGTTACATCTGATAAAGGGATAACTATTTCTGATAATAGTTTAATAATTGGAAATAATTTGTTAAGTTTTAAGGATTTAGTTAAGGAGGGGTATAGTGTTAAAATTGAAACTCCTGCTCTAGAAATTGAAGTTGTAAATAAGAGTAAGGTAACTGAAAAAAATATTAGTTTAGCTGAAAATATTAGTGAAAAAACTCAAAAAATTGTCAATGAAACTGACCCCATTTCAAATGAAGCCATTATTAATAATACAGTAAAAGAAATTATAAAAAAAAGTGAAGAAACTCTAATTAATGATTCAGAACAAAATAATAGCTCAGAACAAAAAAAAGAGCAGGAAAATTTCTCATCACAAGAACCGCAGTTAATTACAGGAAAGGTAATTAAAACATTTTCAGGCATTACAGGAAGAGTTGTTGATAATCTTCAGGTAGAGGATTTGGAATATTCAAATACTGTTAGCGTTTATGTAGAAAAAGACTTTTCAGATAGTGAATATAGGGTAGGAGATATTGTTTATTTAGATCCGGTTTTAAAAAGAGTAAACATAACTAACTATTCAAAAGAAACTATCTTAAATAATATAACTTTTGAGCTAAACTATACACATCTAACAATCAATAATGAATCTCCTTATGACAAACTAATTCTTTATTTTCCTTTTGATGAAAATGCCTCTAGATATGGCAATGGCAGTATTAATATTACTTATGACTATACAAATAATAATTATAATGGAAACTTGACTAACGGAGTTAGTTTTAATGCCAGCGATTTATATGGCGGCTCATTAAATTTTGATGGCTTGAATGATTATGTCGATTTAGGAAATGTTTTTGATTTTACAAATCAGAACTTTTCTATTTCGGTGTGGGTTAATCATCAGGGAAACGGGTCGGAAAAAATTATTATAGCAAAATCGAATTCAGCTGCAGAGAGTGCTGGAAATTGGTATTTAAACATTTCAAGAGATAGCCCTAGCTTTTTTATTAGGGGTAGTGCAGTTGGTCAGAGTGTAATAGCGACCACTAATATTAGCGGAAGGTGGCGTCATATAGTGACTTCTTTTGCTACTCCCAATAATATGAGCATATATGTTGATGGAATAGTAGAAGATTCTGATACTATTCCATTTAATGCAACTAGTAACTCTCGTTTAATAAAATTAGGATCTTATAGTGATAATCTAAATTTTTTTAACGGCTCAATAGACGAGCTAATGATTTTCAACACTTCTTTAAATCAGACACAAATTACTGACATTTACAATAATCAATCTGCCAGATTTCATAAAACAGGAAGACAGGATGTAAAGGAGTTTAATGTAAGTCTTACAAACGAGAATAGAGTCAATGTAACTGCCGATTTTGACAGGAATTTTAGTTCAAATGTTAGCTTAAGAATTGGTGAGTGGAGATTTGGGTTAAATTACAATGATAGTGTGAATGGAGATGTTAATCTTAGCAATGAAGGATTAGTTGTTTACTATCATCTGGATAATAGGAGTATAGGGGAAAATGATACTCATATTTATGACTTTGCTGGAGGAGATCATAATAGTAGTTTTGTAAGCGGACCTAGAGTAAATTATAGTGGCTATTGGAATACAAGTTTTAGTTTTGGTGCGGAGATAGATCAGGTAATTAATCTAAGTGGTAATTTTACAACTATTTGTAATAATGGATGTACTTTTTCAACATGGATTAAAACTTTGGAAAATAGTAGTGGACAAACTATTATTAAAAGAGAAGATGGCTTAGATGACAATCGATTTTTTAGATTTCAATTATTAAGTTCAGCAAATATAGAGATACTTATCTATGAAAATGGTAATTCGACTGTTTGTAAAACTAACGGATTAACTGTTTTAGATATTAATAGATGGTATAATGCTGTTGGATGGTTTAATACTAGTGATACAAAAGTTTTCTTAGATGGAGTAGAGGAAAATACAACTGCTTGTGGTTTTAGGATAAATCAGACAGCTTGGTTAGATCATGAGTCTACTATTATTGGAGCCGGTAAAGAACAGGGCTCTGACTCTCTACTAAACGGCTCACTAGACGAATTAATGATATGGAATAGAAGTTTAACAACAAATGAGATAAAAGACTTATATATTAAGGGAAGGGTAAAGTGGAATTACACCGCCCCTCAAAATCTTACAGGCAGTTTGATAAATACTACTTTTAATATTAATAGTGCGTCAGAACATTTTCTTCCTGAATTTCAGTTAATATCAGGAAACCTATCAACTAAATTTTACTCTCCTTTGCTAAGACAGAATTTTATTTTTGATTTTTGGGCTATTGCTGCAGGAGATAATACTCTCCCCTTAATTAACATAACAAATCCTCCTGTAAATAACTCAAATACAACTGATACAGGATTAGATATCAATTTTACTGCATCAGATGAAACCGCTTTATCACAGTGCTGGTACTCAAATGATACTTATTCTATTAACAGATCAACAGGCTGTGGAACAAATCTTACTAACATTACCTGGTCAGAGGGTAAACATAATATAACAATTTATGTTAATGATACCTCAAATAATCTAAACTTCGATTCTGTAAGTTTTAGAATTGATACAACAGGACCATCAGTAACTATCACAAATCCTTCCTCAAATAATACTAATACGGGCGATAATGGAGTAGATATTAATGCGACCATAACCGATGCAGGAGTTGGAGTAGAAAGCTGCTGGTACTCAAATGATACTTACTCTATAAATAGAAGTTTTATTTGCGGTCAGAATATAACAAATATAACTTGGAGAGACGGTCAGCATAATCTAACTATCTATGCTAATGATACTCTTGGAAATTTAGGGAGTAATGGAATAAGCTTTACAGTAGATACTAGTTCTGGAGGTGGTGGCGGGGGGGGTGGAGGGGGCAGTGGCGGTGGAGCGGGAAGTAGCGGAAGTAGTGGAACCAGTGGAAGTAAAAGTGGGAGTAGTGGAAGCGCTAGTGGATCTGGTGAGGGGTCTAGTTATTATAGCAGCAAAGGTAGTGGAGAGAGTAAATGGTCAGCATATTCTAGAGGAGAGGTTATTCAGGAAGATAGAATTACAGAATGTGGGAAGTGGAGCGAGTGTAAGTCTGATTATGATTTTAGTATTATTCAAAAACCAACCGACGATTCTGATAAATCTGTTGATTTATCCGGCTCACAATTTAGAGAGTGTAATTATAATAGTGGAGAGGTTGTTATAGATAGAAGAAACTGTGAGATAGAAATTCCTATTAATACCCAAAAAACAGAGGAAGGAATAAGGGTTATTGACCCAGAAAATAAAATAGTTTCTCTAATAGAAATAGTTGAAGAAAGTATTGGATTTGGAAAAGAAATAAACCAAATAAATATAGAGTTGTTTTTAGATGAAAGGCCTGCACCAATAATATCAAGAGCAATATCCGAGCCAGTATCCGGAATACCCCTCTCTGAATTACCTATAGAAAAAGAATGTGGATTTTTTGATTTAACATCTGGCAGTTGTATTGATAAAACTGGAAAGGATTGTAAATTCTTTGGTTGGATAACTGGCAGTTGTTTACCAGAAATTGAGGAAAAAGATATCTGCATAGAGCCAAAATGTCCTGATGATAGACCTATCGAAATTTGTCGTGGGTTAAATGGTGATGATAAATACTGCGTTCCAAGTAGTGTTCGTGAATGTAAATCAAATTCATACTGTCTAGATGGAGAGATATGTGGTAATGAAATTTGTGTTGGAGGAGCGGTATATGTTGGAAAATGTTGTGAACCAACCACTCCAGATATTCCTGAGCCTATTCCAACTCCGATACCAATTCCTATTCCTACTCCAGTACCAACGCCGACGCCATTACCACCAGGAGAACCTATTGAATGTCCTGCTGGTAAGTTTAGTAAAGAAGAAATTGCATGTCCCCAAGTTGTTTGTGGTGATACTCCTATATGTGATAAAAATGGTTGTTGTATTTGTGGGCCTAATTGTAATACCTGTTCTCAGGATCCTTTGTGTAAGGAACCGCCTATTCCAGTTCCAACACCTCAACCACCACAATGTAATTTCTTTGAGAAAATATTAGGATGTAAAGAAC
>CAYJSY010000048.1:0-5663 GCA_964372925.1 Candidatus Woesearchaeota archaeon | reverse complement strand
GCTTTTAAGCAGAGGACAAATCTTTCAGATTTGTATTTTCACTCTCTCTCCCAAAATCCAAATAAACCATGCCCTTTAGGGCATGGTAAGGCACAAGGATTTTCTGATTTTAATTCTTATTAAAATTACCTATTTTCAATTTCTTTCTTTATTTTTTCTATAAATTCGTCCTCTTTAATATTTGTTATCTTACCATTTTTTCTTACAGCTACAGTTCCATTTTTCTCCTCTCTATCGCCTATAACTACTATATAAGGTATTTTTTCAACTTCCGCCTGTTTAATTTTTCCCTGAATGGGTTCTGATAAAAGGTCCATATCAGCTCTAACATTTTTTTCTTTAAGTTTTTCTGTCAGTCTTTCACATGATTTGTTATTTCTATCCGTGAAGTTTATAACTTTAACCTGAACTGGAGCTAGCCATAAAGGCAAGTGCCCGTTTGTATGTTCTAATAAAATTCCAATAAATCTCTCAAGAGAACCATAAACAACACGATGAATAATTATAGGATTGTGCCGTTTATTATCTTCGCCCATATATTCCAAATCAAATCTTTTTGGGAGATTAAAATCAAGTTGTAGAGTAGAACACTGCCACTCCCTGTCGAGAGAATCTTTAATAACTACATCGAGGCTAGGGCCATAAAATTTTGCCTCCCCCTTTACTATTTCATATTCAAGTTTTAATTTTTTCAGAGCATTTACTAAAGATTTTTCAGCACTGTTCCATAGTTTATCTTCACCTAAATATTTGTCTTTTTTTTCTTTGTTTCGCACACTTATTGTAAACTTATACTCGAACTTAAATTTATCTAGCAGCTCTTTGAATAATTTAATTACATTTATAATTTCATCTTCAAGTTGTTCATTTGCGACAAAAATATGCGCATCGTCCTGGGTTATTTTTATAACCCTTAATAACCCCGACAAAACTCCGGAAAGTTCTTTTCTATGCACTACTCCTAGTTCAGCTAATCTTAAAGGAAGTTCTTTATAACTTCGGGATTTGCTTCTATAAACTAACATTGCTCCCGGACAATTCATAGGCTTAACCGCAAACTCTCTTTTTTCATATTCTGTCAGAAACATATTCTCTCTATATAATTTCCAATGACCAGAAACTTTCCACAATTTATTATCTAAAATAAATGGGGTCGAGATTTCTTGGTAGTGATTTTTTCTATGCAACTCTCTCCAGTAAGAAACTAGCTCATTAAATATAATGAGTCCTCTATCATGCCAAAATACCTGGCCTGGTGCAACCTCGTTAAAACTGAATAAATCCATCTGCTGGCCTAGAATTCTATGGTCATTTTCTTTAAGTTTTCTTGTGTCCAGTTTTGATCTTGAAATATCTTTTAATAGGTTTTTGTAATCGTAATTTTCTTTATCAGTTTTACTGTCTGATTTTATTTCAGATTTTATCTCCCTGCTTAATTCGCTTAAAGGATGGCCTTTAATTTTTAATTCTAATTCTTTGTAATAACCAAATGGCGCCCTGATAATTTTAAAATTTTTCAGGCATTTTTCAATACCTTCAATTGTTTTAAGGGCAAAATTCGGATCAGACAGAGCGGAAGATAGGTGAGCATAGGGATAGAGAACAATTTTTTTGGTTTTTACTTGATCGGCAATATCTCTAATCTCTTTTGAGGATTGTTCGATTATTTTTGAGTTGTTTTCGTCCTGCTTTTCAACAGCTATCATAATAACTAAAGCATTATCAATAAGAACCTCTTTTTTTCTTTCATCAGATAATTCTTCAGGATTTTTCAAAGCCTTTTTTAGCGGCTTAAACTTTATATAGTCGCAATGCAAACTTAGTATTTTCATTTTTTTGTTTTGGCAATAGGTTTTAGTAAGAAGTTTTCAGTAAGTAATCAGATAGATTACTTAATGTGGTTATACTATATACTCCTCTTATCATAAATTACCTAAATACTTTTATTAAGAATATTAATTATGGAGAGTTTAAAAAATGTTTGTTGAAATATAAAAACTATTTATTGATTAACATAAATCTTAAAAAACAATCTTTTATTCATCTATTATGATCGATTATGCTGGTTTTAGCGAGATTGTTATTACTGAAAGAATGAATGGAGCATCGGAAAAAATTAAAAGCCAACATCCTGAATTTGTAAAAGATAGTAAGATTAACCGGTGGGAATTAGAAGCTTCCAGGGATAAAATTCCTGACTCGGGGCTAGAATATCTAATTATGTATAATCTCAAAGAAGAACTTTATTGGAGAGCCCTGGCTGAGTTAAAAACACTATGCAATAAAAAAGCAGATTATTTCACTAATTGTGATTTGCAGAGAATAGCTGAAACGTTGATTCAACAAGTTATGGAAGGAAAAAAAGTTGCGAGTTCTGTTCCACTATACTCTGATGTTTTTCTAAAAATAGGAAGCAAAGAAAGCCCTGTTGCTAGCTATGTTAAAGATAACCATAGAGAAAGGGCCATTAACTTTGGTTTCTGGAGTCTTTTAAAAGCGAATGAATATACTAACTGGAATCAGAGAGGAACTTATGATTATGAAACATCATTACAAGAATCTGCAGTAAGAGAATTAAATAGATTATTTGAATGTGAAGGATTTTTTGATTATTTTGACTTCAGAAACGGCGCTGAAAAAGCTAAAGAAATTCCATTTAATATCCGTTTTTGGAACAAGCTTAATATCAATAAATATATGAGATGGTTGCTGGTTCAGGAAGAAGAAATTTATAAAAAAGTTGAGAGAAAAGATAAAGATAAAATTTTTGGAACACTAGCTGCCCCTCTAGTCTATGAATTATACTCATATAAAGACTATGAAGAAAGTAAATTTCTAAAAAAACTAGCCAGTTTTTTTATCAGAGGAAATGTTATTAAAACAGAGTCAATTCAAAAAGTTTTAGGGAGAGTTTTTGAGTTAGAGTTAATTAAGGGGTTTAGTTATCGTGGCGGGGAGTATTTTGATAGCAACCTTTCTGATGGGTTGGAAAAGGTTCTTGAAAATCCTAAAGAACACATCGATTTTGCCTGGAAAAATTCTGGAGAAGTCAAACTAGATAAAATAGGTTCCTCTACTTCAAAATACATTCCATCAGAAATAAAAAAGAGTTATGTAGACAGGTTAATTGAAGAAGTTAAAGCTATGGACAGATTTGATATTACTCTTTTTAGCAGATGGATGTCTGATTCTTATGTCAGGGAACTTGTTCCAAGTGTTACTCACGGCCTTATTAAAAATAAAACACTGGAAAAATATTTTTCTCAAAAACAAAGGCCTAGTTCAAAAGACCTTATTTCTTTAAAACATATAGTTGGAAGAGGCGAGCTTGGTTCAAATTATATAGGAGACAAAGCTAGAGGGTATCTCTTTATGGATTTTTTAATCAGAAAAAAATTTAAAGACGCAAATGAAATACTCTTAGATTATAATACTGGAAAATATTTTGAGGGAAGTTTTGCAACAGAAAGAGAAGAAAGAGAATTCAGGCAATCTACTATAAACTATGCTGACAAACACGGCAAAGTAAAATTAACTAAAGAGGGAGTAGAAAAAGGAAAATGTTATCCTCACTATAACAAAATTCCTGATTTTGTTGAACAAAACAAAACATTATTTGAGTTAGTTTAATTTTGAGAGCAACCAAAATGGTTTGCTGAAAAACATGAAGATTGGTTTAATCATAAAAGAGGATATAATTATGCTGTTGATTAATAAATATCTGTAACTTCTTAAGTATTTATAGTTAATAAAGATGGCGTCTTTATAAGTGGAAGTGAGAAAATTTGTATAAATCTAATGATTGCGACTCTGTTAAGCCAACGGGTGATAAAAGTCTGATTTATCGATAATAAACTGAAGATAATCCCAAAAAGTTATCAGAAATATCAGGAAATATCAATTATCCTCGTAAAATGACTTAATTTTTGGGGCTATCACCTTTTCAGTTAACAGAACCCTGAAACAGAAAGTCTTATAAAATATAGGTTCTTATGAAAAGTATGGAAACAATAACTATACCAAAAGAAGAATATGATAGGATGAAAAAAGCATTAGAAGTAGATGAGGAATTAGTAGCAAAAATAAAGAAAGGCTTAGAAGATATTAAAGAAGGGAGAATAAAAGAGTGGCAAGATTCTTAGCTATTTTAAAACAATCCTTTTTTTCTTAATGTTTCAAGAACATGCTCTTGATAATATGCTATATCTGATAAAATCTTGTTAATAGTTGTTTGTTGGGCTTTTTTATTGCTAATTGCAACAATTAGAACAATGGACAGTTTACTATAAACAAGGAAGTAAATTCTTTTACCATTAAATTTCTTTTCTTTAAATATCGATAATCCTACAAGAGGTTTTCCTACAGAATCTCCTCGCTCTTTTAATTGTCTAAGGATTTTCTTTACTCTTTCTTGTTCAGAAGAATCAAGCTTCCTGTAATCTCTATCAAATTCATCTGTTGTAAAAATTCTGAACATAATCTTACCTCTTTTTGTAATTTTCTGAAGTTTCTGAAATCTTAATCCAAAAACCTATCCATAATCTTCTCAGATTTTTTCATCTCTTTCTGATGTTTTTTCAAAAAATTGTTAATTTTTTCTATTGTATACTGCTTAAGTTCACCTGTTGAAAGTTTTCCTGTTTTATAATGCTCATAAATTTCCTTAAGTTTTTTATCATCTTCCTCAAAAAACATTTTTAGATATTGATAGGAAACATCAACATCCGGATTTCCTCCTTTTTTCCTATGCTCTTCTAAAGTAGGCTGTCCTCCTGAAAAGGCATATTTATTAATTTTTGTTTTTATTGTTTTTTCATCATCAGTCATTGCTATAAAAGAATTTGGATCAGAAGAGGACATTTTACCTCCTTTTAACCCTGGCACAAACAGATGATATGTTGAGGATAACTGAGTAAATCCTCCAATTCTTTTTGAAATATCTCTGGCAAGCCTTATATGAGGGTCTTGGTCAATTCCAACAGGAACTGCAACCGGACAATTATTCTCAAATTCAGGCAGTTGTGGATGAAGCATATCAGAAGCCTGAAGCAGGGAGGATAACATCTTTCCAGGACTTATCTCGCCATAAACCGACTTAAATTCGTTAAAAGTTGCATGCCTCGATAATAAATTTTGTAATCTATAGTAAGCATTAGCTTTTTTGTAATCTTTGCTTCTACTGGACTGGAAATAAATTTCTGTATTTTTTGGCTTTAGTCCTAGAGCAATATAGTTTGAAATATATTCATATGCTATTTTTTTACTTTTTTCTAATGGCTGTTTTCTAACATTATATGCTTCTATATCTGCAACTGAAATATAGATTTTAGCCCCCAAATTTTGATAAAAAGGAAATTGTTTAGCCAACATAGCATGCCCTAGATGAAATCTTCCTGTCGGCATTAATCCGGTCATCATAACAAATTTTTTCTTTTTTTTTATTGCTTCTAAAATTCTCTCAAAATCTCTGCCGGCAAAAATAATTTTTCTTCTAAACAAAAGCTCGTTATTAAAAATTTCCGGCAAATTGTCTAAAAATGATATTCCAAATTCGTTTGCTAATTTATTATAATCAATATCTCCTTTAACTTCCCACGGATTCAACACCTCTTTCATAATATTGATAAGAAATAAAGTTATTTAAAGTTTGTTAATTTTTGATA